>CALCRE010000175.1 GCA_937894465.1 uncultured Clostridia bacterium | reverse complement strand
GATAAAAAAACACGGTAGGATTCACTATGTGTGTTCCGGATATCGGTCTGTAGTGAAGATGAATATCGTGCAAGAAAAAAACACGGAGGATTTTTTATGTCTGTAATTTCAATGAAACAACTACTCGAAGCCGGAGTTCACTTTGGTCATCAAACCAGAAGATGGAACCCCAAAATGTCCGAATATATATTTACCGAACGTAACGGTATCTATATCATCGATTTGCAAAAGACCGTTAAAAAAATCGAAGAAGCATATATGTTCATCAGAGAAACCGTTATTAACGGCGGAGAACTGCTTTTTGTCGGTACAAAAAAACAAGCTCAAGATTCCATTAAGGAAGAAGCAGAGCGTTGTGGTCAATATTATGTAAACAACAGATGGTTAGGCGGTATGCTGACCAACTTCAAAACCATTAAGAAGAGAATTGAACGCTTAAACGAGTTGGATACCATGGAAGCCGAAGGAATCTTCGAAGTGCTCCCCAAAAAAGAAGTCATCAAGTTAAAGTTGGAGAAAGAAAAGCTCCAAAAGAACTTGGGTGGTATCGTGAATATGAAAGATATTCCCCAAGCTATGTTTATCATAGATCCTAAAAAGGAACGCAATGCTTTGTTAGAAGCAAGAAAGTTGAATATCCCCATTATAGCGGTTGTAGATACCAACTGTGACCCTGATGAAGTGGATTATCCTATTCCCGGAAATGACGATGCTATTCGTGCCATCAAGCTTTTAGCCGGCGTCATAGCTGATGCTGTAATCGAAGGAAGACAAGGGGAACAAATGACCGACACGCACGTTGATGCATACCAGCAAGTCGAAGATGAAGATTTTAGTGAAAAGATTCGAATTGATGATTTCGCTATGCAAGACATTGATGACAAAGATGCAGGTGAAGAAGTAGAAGAAGCTGTTGATGTTGCTGAAGAAGGCGACATGGATACAACCGAAGATAATGAATAATTAAAAAATAGATTAAGAAGGAGGATAGTCGCATGGTAAGCGCTGCTCAAGTAAAAGAATTAAGAGAAATGACAGGTGCGGGAATGATGGATTGCAAGAACGCTTTGGTGCAATCAAACGGTGACATGGAGAAAGCAAAGAAGATTTTACGTGAAAAAGGATTGGCTGCTGCAGCCAAAAAAGCCGGAAGAATTGCATCGGAAGGCTTGGTTGAAGCATATATACACGGAGACGGAAGAATCGGTGTATTAGTTGAAGTGAATACTGAAACAGATTTTGCAGCTAAGAATCAAGAATTTAAAGCATTTGTAAAAGATATTGCTTTACAAATCGCTGCAAGCAGGCCGGAATATATTAAAGCAGAGGATGTTCCCGAATCTGTGGTCGAACAAGAAAAAGCTATTTTAAAGGCACAAGCAATAAAAGAAGGTAAACCTGAAAAGATCGCGGAAAAAATCGTCGAAGGCAGAATAAGCAAATTCTATAAAGACATTTGTCTGTTGGAACAACCCTTTATAAAGGATCCGGATAAATCAGTACAAGATATTTTAAACGAAAAGGTATCCAATATCGGAGAGAATATTCAAATCAGAAGGTTTGTATGCTATGAGAGAGGACAAGGTCTTCAAAAGAAAGAAGAAAACTTTGCTGACGAAGTAGCAAAACAAATGAACAAATAGAAAATTGTAAAATATACAGGGACATGCAAATGTCCCTTTTTTGCAAATTAGACGTTTTCATATTGAATTTTATACCGAAATATTGTAAGATTTAGATAGGTGGTACAAAGTGAAAAATAGCATATATAAAAGGGTAATGTTTAAGATCAGCGGTGAAGCTTTGGCAGGGTCAAAGGGTATGGGCATCGACACCGGTATTTTAGGTGAGATATCTGGTAAGTTAAAGCAAGTCCATGATATGGGAGTGGAAATTGGTATCGTAATCGGCGGTGGAAATTTCTGGAGAGGAAGAAGCAGCACGGGTATGGACCGTACAACTGCAGACCACATGGGTATGCTGGCAACCGTTTTGAATTCTTTGGCTATGCAGGATGCGCTGGAAGCAAGAGGAATACCGGTACGAGTTCAAACTGCCATTGAAATGAGGCAGATTGCCGAACCGTATATAAGACGCAGAGCCGTCAGGCATTTGGAAAAAGGACGAATTGTTATATTTGGTTGTGGCACCGGGAACCCCTTCTTTTCCACTGACACGGCTGCTGCTTTAAGAGCTGCAGAGATCGAAGCGGAAGTTCTGTTGTGTGCGAAGAATGTGGATGGCGTATATGATAAAGATCCCGGAAAATATCCCGATGCCGTAAAATATGATATGATATCCTATGGAGACGTATTAAAGGATCAACTGGCCGCATTGGATTTGTCTGCAACGTCCTTGTGTATGGAGAACAATATACCGGTAGCGGTTTTTGGAATTGATCCTCCTGAGAACATTATTAAAATTATAAACGGAGAACATATTGGTACCATTATAACAAAAATAGACTGACAGGAGTGTGATAACATGTCGAATAGTGAGTACAAGCCTATTGAATCGAAGATGCAAAAAGCTGTGGATGCATTGTCTACAGAATTGGCCACCTTGAGAGCGGGAAGGGCAAACCCCGCAGTGCTGGATAAGGTAAAGGTCAATTATTACGGTGTGCCCACCGCGGTCAATCAGGTGGCGAACGTTACCGTGCCTGAAGCTAGGATGATTGTCATCCAGCCTTGGGATTCAACATTGTTAAGAGAGGTGGAAAAAGCCATCCAAGCTTCAGACCTCGGCATTAATCCTAACAATGACGGTAAGGTGATTCGTTTGATATTCCCGACATTAACCGAGGAAAGAAGACGTGACCTTGTCAAAACCGTGAAGAAAAACGGGGAAGACACAAAGATTCTTGTTCGAAACATCAGAAGAGATGCCATTGAAGAGTACAAAACGTACAAGAAGGATGGGGATATCACGGAAGATGATCTGAAACAATCTGAAAAAGACATACAGGAGATCACTGATAAGTTCATTGCCAAGATTGATGACATCCTCAAGGAAAAAGAAAAAGAAATCATGGATGTGTAATGCCAAGGTGATCTTTATGTCAAAGAACATAAACGACCGATCAATCGGTCTATAGACAGTAAAAAACAACGGGGCGTAAAGCCCCTGCGTTTTTTATAAATTAGACAATTGAAAAATAGACGGAGAGAATTGTGCATGTTTAAGTATGAAACACATTTTCACACAAGTCAAGTGAGCCCGTGTGGAAAGGTCAGTGCAGAAGAGGGTATTCGGCTATATGCCGAATATGGCTATGACGGAGTTGTGGTTACCGATCATTTTTACGGATGGAATAAAATTAAGCATCCTGCATGGAAAGATTATGTGGATTTTTTTCTGACAGGCTATCGTGTAGCAAAAAAAGCGGGAGAAAAATATGGTATTCATGTTTTTTTAGGAGCTGAATTTCGCTTTGATGAGCATCCGAATGATTACCTTGCCTTTGGGTTTGATGAAGATTATTTGTACCGGACTGAAAATCTTATGGGAATGACATTGACGGAATACAAGAGCTCTATTGAAAATCAGGACATATTGATCTTTCAAGCCCATCCTTACCGCAAGAATTGTGATATAAGGGAGCCGGAGTTTTTGGATGGAATAGAAGTATTTAATGGAAACCCCCGTCATAATTCCGATAATGATCATGCGAAGCAATATGCTGTAGAAAACAGATTGATGCAGTTATCCGGCTCGGATTTCCATCAGATCATGGATTTAGCTAGAGGTGGGGTGACTACGAAAACTTTCTGCCAAAATATTCACAGTTTAATAGACAAGATCAAGACCGGAAATGTTGATTTGATAGAATTTTAGCATATAAGATTACCACAGAAAAAATACTCATTTTTAGTGAGGAAGTTAGTATATAATATGAAGCTAATGATATTACTTTGGTTTGTGAGGTGTTTTTAATGAGCGAAAGAATTAAAATCGGTGTGTTCGGAGGACGGAGAGGGCTTGCACTATTAAAGGCTGCGCAAGCGCATCCTGAATGTGTGGTAACGGCTGTATGTGATATGTACGAACCTTTTTTAAACGATTGTAAAAAATATGCTGAATCGAAAAATTTGGATATTAAATGTTTCAAAGATTTTGAATCGTTTTTCCAAGAGGATATGGATGCGGTCATTTTGGCCAATTATGCAAACGAGCATGCACCTTATGCCATTCGTTGCCTTCATGCAGGCAGGCATGTTTTGAGCGAATTGTTACCGGTTCAAACCATGGCAGAGGCGGTTGCCTTAGTGGAAGCCGTGGAGAACAGCGGCAAGGTTTACGGGTTTGCCGAAAATTGCTGCTATATGAAGCATGCCATGGAAATGAAAAAGTATTATCGACAAGGGATGCTAGGTGAATTTTTACACGGTGAAGGAGAATACATACATAATTGCATTCCCATATGGGAGAACCTTACCCGAAATGATCCAAATCATTGGCGAAACCGGATGTATTCCACATTTTATTGCACCCACAGTTTAGGACCCATGTTGACCATCACAGGAACCAGACCGGTTCGGGTAGTGGGGTTCGAAAATTTCAATGCTGCATATTTAAATGAAAGTCAATGTATGCAGGCGGCATCCGGAATGCTGGCCATTCAAATGAGCAATGGTGCAACTGTAAAGAATGTAAATGGGTTTTTGAAAAGGGAACCGCCGCTCCATTGGTACTCATTATACGGCACGAAAGGGTTTATGGAAAATGCCCGGCTAGGGGATGAAAATCGGATTCATATCCAATTTGATGACGATGAATCCACCAAGGAAGTCAAGTCCTATATTCCGGAAGAGACCATTCAAAATGAATCCGGACACGGTGGTGCGGATTACTATGCCGTTCACTATTTCCTGCAAAGTATACTGGGAAAAGAAGAAGGAAAAGAAATGATCGATGTATATACCGCTTTGGATATGTTTTTACCCGGTCTTTTGGGTTATCGCTCTATTTTAAACGGTAATATTCCTTACGACATCCCTGATTTTAGAGATAAGGAAAAAAGTGCAGCAGATAGAGAGAAGTACAGATATGATCATGCTTGTACCGATCCGAAAGTGGCTAAAGATCAATTGCTTCCGGTCAATTCGGGGAACCGAAGAGATTGATATTTGAACATTTTGAACAATATTACAATAAAATTATACAATTGTCTAATTGACAGAATGTTTTGTATGCTATAATGACAATAATAATTACAAATTGTAACCGGTTTGGAGGTTAAGTGAATGAAACAGCTAAATGTTGCAATCATAGGACAAGGCAGAAGCGGATTAAGTATCCACGCTTCACACTTGATTAAAGATCAAGAAAGATTTAAAATCAAATATGTTGTGGATCCCTTGGAGCATATGCGCAAGAATGCCGAAGAAAAATTCGGATGCGAAACATTTTCCGACCGTACAGCTCTTTATGATAAAAAAGACATCGATTTGGTCGTCAATGCATCACCTTCGCATTTACATGTTCCCTATACAAAAGAGTTTTTGGAAAGAGGCTTTAACGTTCTATGCGAAAAGCCATTGGCAAATAAAGTGGCTGATGTGGACGAGCTGATTGCCACTGCAAAGAAGAACAATGTTCTTTTTGCTATTTTCCAGCAATCTCGGTTTGCTTCCTATTTCCAGAAGGTTTCCGAAATTATCGATTCAGGTATATTGGGAAAGATTCTGCAAATCAGCGTCCTATTCGGTGGTTTCAAAAGAAGATGGGATTGGCAGACCTTGACTGAGAAAAATGGGGGAGAGCTTATGAACACATGCCCACATCCTATGGATCAAGCGTTGATGCTCTACTCAAAAGATGAAAACGATTATCCTAATGTGTGCAGTATGCTACAAAGCACATCTTTAGCTGCAGGAGACGCAGAAAACTTCGTTAAAGTGGTTCTGTACAAAGATGCAGATCACCCCATCGTCGATGTACAAGGTGGCTATGCGTACGCTTATGCTCCTTACACATACAAAGTCGATGCAGAATTCGGCGGTATACTTGCTTCCACCAAGAAAGTTCAATGGAAGTACATTAAACCGGAAGAAAATAATCCATTGGTACTTCAAAAGGAATCCTTGCATTACCAACCCGGATCGATGCCGCATTACTGCAGTGAAGACATCAAGATCTATGAAGAATCATGGGATGATGTAGGTGAAGTATACGGAACATTCGGAAACATGACCGGTGCATTTTATGACATGTTGTATAAGTCATTGACCGAAGGTGCTCCTTTGACAGTAACTCCGGAACAAGTGAGAAGACAGATTGCCGTCATAGAAGAATGCCACAAGCAAAATCCTTGGATTTACGGTAAATAGTCTTAAAAACAGTAACAATAATATGAGATAATGTGAATTTTACCTTGACAAGAGCTATATAGCGGAATATAATAAATTTGTAATCTTCAGGGCGGGGTGTAATTCCCCACCGACGGTGATGCATTTTGCAAGTCCGTGAGCCTTAACAGGTTGATCCGGTGAGATTCCGGAACCGACGGTATAGTCCGGATGGGAGAAGGTTTGCATACATACTGATTTTAAGCCCTGAATTTTTAATTCAGGGCTTTTCTGTGCGCAAATCCTCCTTATTATCTAAAGGAAGGGTGTTTTATGAAGTGTAATGTTGCTAAGGTTAGTATGTTAGGTGTTATGGCGGCTTTGGCCGTTGTTCTGATGTTTCTTGTTCGTTTCCCTATATTACCGGTGGTTCCCTTTATGGAGTATGATGCTGCCGACGTGGCGATTTTAATCGGAGCGTTTCTTTTCGGACCATTAGAAGGTTTGCTTTTGGTGGTGATTGTTTCCTTGATTCAAGGTTTTACGGTCAGTGCAGCATCCGGTTGGGTGGGCATTGTCATGCACGTCATATCCTCCGGAATGTTTGCTGTTTCCGCAGGCTTGGTGTACAAGATGAATCACTCCCGTAAAGGCGCTCTGTTGGCACTGATCACCGGAGTAGTGTGTATGACATTGGTGATGGTTCCTGCAAATCTGTTCTTTACGGTTCGTTTCTGGGGTTTCCCAAGAGAGCAGGTGGTGGATTTGTTATTGCCCGGAATTATTCCTTTTAACCTGATCAAGTCCGGTATAAACTCCGTCATTGTATTCTTGATTTACAAGCCGGTATCCAGGGCATTTCATTTGATCAGTGCAAAAAACAAATAGTGTCAGATCTCCAATCGTTTTTCTTGCAGGCGTTTATCGGTGTAACGTTTGATGAAAAAACTGATCACTGCAAGGGTAGGAGTGCCAAGTAACGCCCCGATGATTCCGGCGATACTGCCTCCTATCAAAACACCTACAATGACAAAAAGAGGTTTTAGACCCAATGTGTCTCCCAATATTTTAGGTGACATGTACATTCCGTCGAATTGTTGTAAGATCAAAATGAAAATCAACAGCCAAAATGCTTTGACGGGACTAAAGAATAATGTCAATAACAAGCAAGGGATCGCTCCGATCACAGGACCGATGGTAGGAATTATGTTGGTAACGCCGATAATGAAAGCTTGAAGCAATGGTACCGGCAACTTGATAATTGTTGCAAAAATAAATGTGACAACACCGACGATTACCGATGCCAAACCTTTGCCAAGAAAGAATTTCTTGAATATTTCATTGGTTTTTGCCGTGGCAAACACCAAATTGTCCGCTGTCTTTTTCTTGAACACAGCATAAGTGATACGTTTTGTTTCTCGCATCATATTTTTCTTGTCACCAAGCATGTATATGGACATGACCAAGGCTAATATAAAGTTAATGAGAAATTGCGTTGCACCTAATGCCGTGTTGAGAATGCCGGTTCCTAAATCCTTCAATTGACGATTAAAATCACTGCTGTTGAAGTAATCCGATAACAATTTGTTGATTCTTTCACCTGTAGCAAGCACATAATGGTTGACTATACTGTCGTCTGACAGTGATTCTCCAATACCAGCCCACCATTTTTGGATATTGTTCCAATACTCGGGGACTTTAGAAGCAATATAGATGATATTCTCTCCGACGATCGGTAGAATGAACACCGATAAGAATGCGATAATTCCGAAAAATATGATATAGGCAAACAACATGGCAAGTCCGCGTTTGCCTTTTTTCATTTTGTGAAGAACTTTATTCATGAAGAATGTTACCAATGGGTCTAGAGAATATGCAATGGCAAATCCCCAAATCAAAAAGCTGACAATGGAAATCAATCTGGTCAGATCGGACAAAAACATATCAGCATCAAAAATAAAGCGAATTGCAACAAAAAGAAGAAGGATGACAGGTAGAGTAAAGGACCATTTCATACCGGCTTTTTGTTCTGTTTGATAATCTTCCAAGGCAGGTTCGTCGATACATTCGACATTTTCCCGCTTAACAGGTATCGGAACGGTTTTCTGTTCCTCTGTAAGTATACCTGCATCAGCTTTAATCTTATCCATATATCCCCCGTGGTATTTAAGATTCAATCAGTATCATATCATATTCTCCGAAAGTTTCTTCATGATTTTCGTGCTTTTAACTTAAGTTTTACCATCGGTAATGATTAGAAAAAATGCACGCATATGTCATAATCGGTTGATGTGATGACATAACTATGGTATGATGTATTTGATCAAAATAGTTCCTAAAGGAGAAAAAATCATGGGTATTGTTACCATACCTGCTTGGTACTACAAGCAATTTGACGCCGACTACACATTGGATGTTCCCGGTGAAGGTTACGGCGGATGGATGAAAGCCGATTTACAATTAAACACTGATAAAACAGCCTTTGTGGTTATGCATGCATGGGATTGTGGTACATATGAACAATACCCGGGTTGGTATCGTGCCGTAGAATACATTCCAAGGGCGAACAAGATCGCTCAAGAAATATTTCCGGAGCTATTAGGTGATATACGAAGTTCCGGTATGAAGTTATACCATATCGCAGGAAGCGAGTCCTATTGTAAGGACTTACCCGGATATCTATTTGCAGAACAATGCCTTCGTGAACGAGCCGAAGGAAAAAGCTCTTATCGAATGCCAAATGTCGAAAAAGATGAAGTTTTGAAGAATTTACATAAATTCAGATTTGAAAATGTTTTTTACGGACAACACAATAAAGCCGATATTGAAAAGGGACAGGCCAACACCGGTTTTATGAAAAACGCCAAACCTTTTGAAGGAGAGGCTGTTGTTATCAACGGAGATCAACTGCATGCAGTATGTTTGAAGGATGGAATTAACCATTTGATCTATACGGGATTTGCCATTAACTGGTGCTTGCAATATTCTCCCGGAAGTATGAATGACATGGCCAACCGAGGATTTATGTGTTCGGCTATCAGGGAAGCGGTCACTGCCGTTGAAAACAAGGAATCAGCCCGAACCGAAGGGCACAAAGAATACGGGTTATGGGCCACAGCTTTAAAAAACGGGTTCGTGTACGATTTAGAGAACGTTTTAAATATTTTACGATGACATCAAATTCAAGCCACGACACATTTCGGCATTTTCAGGTTTACAAATATGACTGAATATGCTAAACTTATAATATCTTGATATTGTTTAATACCCACTTGCATATACCTATAGACAGTGATGTTGTAAAGTACGCGTCGCATACGCGGAACTTTTGATTTATAATAATATGATCTTTAAGGAGTTGAACATACAATGGAGAAAAAAGCTGTAAGAAAGGTGCAGACTGACGAGGATGTCAAGCGGAAAGCGGTCAAATTAGTATTGGTGCATTTAAAAAAGAAGATAGAGAGTCCTTTCCAAGGTAAAGAATCTGTAGTTGAATGGATGGACAAAATGGATTTGCTTCTTTCAGAGGAGGATTTTGTTACTGCTGAGTATCATCAGATGAGGAAGGAATTCAATGATATTATTGAAAGAACATTGGATTACGAAATTCGTTCGCGTCTTCGAGATTCTTGGTTCAGCCTGGGGAAAGCCTTGGACAAAAAAGTAAAGCGTCATTAAAAGTAACGTAAATATTGCATAAAAAGAAGGATCGGAGGATCCTTCTTTTTATATTTCAATAATCGTGAATTTTTTTAAGATACTGCTCTGCTTCTCGGATGGTTTCCATCACTGCTTCATAAGCCGGTCCCCCGGGGATGTTTCTACGGTTGACACAGGTTTCCGGTCGAATGGCTTCATAAATATCTTCTTCGATCAAAACTGAGAAGGATTTTAAAACATCCAAATCCAGCTCTTCGATCCGCAACCCTTTTTCCACGCAATATCCCACGAGTTTACCGGTGATTTCATGGGCGTTTCGGAATGAGATCCCTTTCACCGTCAAGTAATCAGCCAAATCAGTGGCATTGGTAAAACCTGCACCGGTGGCATCTAACATATTCTTTTTATTGACTTTCATGGTGGATAACATCCCGGTGAAAGCAGGAATACACATTTTAACCGTGTCGATACTGTCGAATATGGCTTCCTTGTCTTCTTGCATATCCTTGTTGTATGCTAAGGGCAATGATTTCATCACCGATAAAAGAGTCATCAAGTTCCCATACATCCTGCCGGTTTTCCCTCGGGCCAGTTCCGCTACATCGGGATTTTTCTTCTGGGGCATAATGCTGCTTCCGGTGCTGTAAGCATCATCTAGCTCGATAAAGGAAAACTCCTTGGACGCCCACAGTATGATCTCTTCGCTCATCCGGCTAATATGCATCATGAATATGGATAAAACCGATGCCAGCTCGATGACAAAATCCCTGTCGCTCACACCGTCCATGCTGTTACGGGTGATATCCGAAAAGCCCAGCTTTTGTGCCACATAGTACCTGTCCAAAGGATAGGTGGTGGCGGCAAGTGCTCCGGAGCCCAAAGGCATTTGATCCATCCTTTTAACACAATCGTCCAAGCGTTCCGTGTCTCTTTGGAACATCTGAAAGTAGGCCATCATGTGATGCCCGAATGTTATAGGTTGTGCCCGTTGCAAATGAGTGTACCCGGGCATAATGGTTTTGACATGATCCTTAGCTGTTTTTAATACCGTATCCATCAGTCCGACAATCATATTTTTGATCAATCGGCATTCATCTTTCAAATACAACCGAATATCCAAAGCAACCTGGTCGTTTCTGGATCTTCCGGTATGAAGCTTTTTACCGATGTCTCCGATTCGCTCAATCAACATTTGCTCGACATACATGTGAATGTCTTCGGCTTTAGGATCAAATGAAACTTTGTCATTCTCTATATCATCCAATATTTCTGTAAGAGTGTTCACAATCAAACGGGCATCTTCTTCCGATATCACATTGCATTTACCCAACATTTCGGCATGAGCCATGCTTCCTTTGATATCCTGTCGAACCATTCTTGAATCAAAACGGATGGATGAGTTGAAATCATCCACCGTTTTGTCCGTATTCTTACTGAACCTTCCGCTCCATAATTTCAATGTTTTCACCGCCTGTTTTACTCAATACCGTTTTTCTTTTTCATCAAAGCATTTACCTTGAGAGGCAGTCCGAAAAGGTTGATGAATCCTTCGGAATCGGCTTGACTGTATACATCGTCTTTCCCGAATGTGGACAATTCTTCGCTGTATAACGAGTAATCCGAGAAAGTACCGGCAGGCAGTACATTGCCTTTGTACAGTTTCAAGCGCACTTTACCGGTGACAAACTTCTGTGTACTGTCTACAAATGCACTGAGGGATTCTCGCAATGGTGTGTACCATTGACCATTGTATACTAATTCGGCAAATTTCTGAGCTACGATATCTTTGTAATGTAATGTTTCTTTGTCGAGGCAAATCAGTTCAAGTTCTCTGTGAGCCGCATATAGCACCGTTCCTCCCGGTGTTTCATAAACGCCTCTTGATTTCATGCCTACAAGACGGTTTTCCACCATGTCTGCGATTCCCACACCGTTGGCTCCTGCAACCTTGTTTAAATACTCAATAAGCTCAATAGGAGGTAATTTCTTGCCGTCAACTGCCACGGGGATTCCTTTTTCAAATTCAATTTCAACATAAGTTGGTTTGTCCGGTGCTTTTTCCGGGGAAACCATTAATTTTAAAATACGTTCGTAATCCGGCTCGTTACCCGGATCTTCCAAATCCATACCTTCATGGCTTAAATGCCACAGATTACGATCCATGCTGTAATTATCTTTTTTTGTTACCGGAACCGGTATGTTTCGTTCCACGGCATAATCGATTTCGTCGTCACGGGATTTTATATCCCAAATCCTCCAAGGCGCAATGATTTTCATTTCCGGTGCAAATGCTTTAAATGTTAATTCAAAACGAACCTGGTCGTTTCCTTTACCGGTGCATCCATGCGCAAATGCAGTGCAGCCTTCTTTTTTTGCAATTTCCACCATACGTTTTGCAATGAGGGGGCGTGCAAATGAAGTCCCTAACAAGTATTTGCCTTCATAAACTGCTCCGGCTTTTAATGTGGGATAGATGAAATCCGTAATGAATTCTTCTCGTAAATCTTCAATATATAATTTGGACGCACCGGATTTTTTTGCTTTCTCGTGCAAGGGATCCAATTCGTCTCCTTGACCTACGTCAGCCGCCATGGCCACGACTTCACAATCATAATTTTCCAATAACCATGATATAATGATGGATGTATCCAATCCACCTGAATAAGCTAATAAGATTTTTTCTTTGCCCATTTGTTTCCTCCCGCTTTTTTTGATTACTAAGTATTTCAAATTATAGCACAGTGCATGCCATAATTGACATAAAGGTTTTTAAGTTAACGGTATGATATCACAATATGCATAAATATGCAATGGAGATTTATAAATATGCAGAAGATTTTATATGGTGATACTTTTTAAAATTAGTACACATAACATATTGTAAAAGCAATACGAGAAACATATAATGGAATAGAAGTAAAAATAATTTACTATATGGAAGGAGTGGATGTAATATGAATATCGCTCCCTATAAAATCTTTGTTATGATACTCTCAATTCTTTTTATTGCGTTTATATGTGGATGTGATCAAAACCGGGATATTCAAATTGATAATAATTCGGTGACATTAGAAGAGGAGAGCCCATTCAAGAATGCCGACATTAATTTTATTTACACACTGTCTGTGGACGAGGTGGAAACAATGAGGACATCAGAAAAGCTCGATGAGGTGATGGGAGAAATAAAAGGTATCATGATGGATCAATATGGAATATCTACTAGTATTGAATTTATACCGATAAAGGGATGTTACGAAACCATCAAAAAGCGGCTGAATGCAAATGATGCCATTGATGTATTTACACCGAACTCAAGTCAGATTCCCGGTATAAGAGTACCCATTATAAATCAAAAAGTTTTGCATCATTGGATATCTGAGTTTGACATTGCCGATCTGACGGAATATGTGGACAAATATTATCCTGAATTAAAAAAACTTGTGAATGATCCTTATGTCCGTGATACGGTTATGTACAATGATAAAATATACGGTATCCCCGGATTGCGGTTAGGTGGAGATTTGACTGTATTAATTGTAGATAAAGAATATTACCGATCCATGAACAACCCTGAAATCAAATCCATCAATGATTTACAAGAATTGATCAAGGGGACGGAAGATACATCATTTAAAAAGGGAAGGACGGTGATATGTTCTTTCCAAGATTATTTAAAATGGCATTGCGGAAATAACGAAACAATATACTTGGAGAATTTACTTGCTTATGATGACAATACCGGTAACATCATATCACTTGCTGATACGGAAATTCTAAAAGATGCGTATGATATATATAAAGATATGGCGCATTTAATCGATAATATAGAAATTTTTACATCATTGAACATCGACAAAGCCCTGATCCTTTTAATCCCTTATCAATTGTTTAAGTATTTTTATACGGGCAGCACTTATAAATTCGAGGATCACTTTAATTTTATATATTTGAACAATCCCTTGACTGTTACATATGATCATTTCATGTTGAAGTGTTTGATCAATGGTTCCTCAAATATAGAAGCGGCACTGACATTTTTAAGAACTATGACATATGATGAGGAAGTTTATGATTTTTTCAGATACGGTATAAAAGACATAAATTACACTGTTGATATCAAAGGATGCGTATCCTTGGATAAGAATATCATATACGGTTGGGAGACCGATTTTAAATTTCTAGAACGATCTAACGAGAGACCCTTCCCTTTCGAGATGAGAGCGTCTAAAGATGTATTTGATCAGTATTTAAGAAATGAAAATTATTTTATGAACCAAATGGATTACAGGAAAATCATAAGGTTAGCGGCAGATCATGCAAATGATCCTGAAATGCAATCGCTTAGAAAATATGATGTTCAAACATTGTTTAATTCACCCGGGGAAATAAAAATTCATTCTTTCGATGACTTGTTTAAAACAGGTATGACTTTCGAAGAATTCAAAGTATATTACGATACTGTGGAAATGCAGGTTTTAATAGAAAATTTGCAATCCAAATTATATAACTAACCGTTTCATGTTTTTTGTTTGTTTACGAATATTTGTTCTAAACTTGTAGATTGACTGTTTTCTATGATATAATCTTTCATATGATTATAATGGGTATTGACCCGGGGGTTGCCATCACCGGGTATGGAATAGTTAAATATGAAAATAATAAGTTTACGGTTTTGGATTACGGGGTCATTGAAACCCAAGCCGGCATTGCTTTACCGGTCAGATTACATACTTTAGGAACCGAGCTTTCAAAATTGCTGGCTTGTTACAAGCCTGATGCTTTTGCAGTGGAGGAGTTGTTTTTCAACACCAACACAAAAACCGCCATTATGGTAGCTCAAGGTAGAGGTGTTGTCTTATATGAAGCGATGAAATTCGGTTTGCCTGTTCATGAGTACACCCCTTTACAGGTCAAGGTTGCTGTAACAGGGTACGGTAGAGCGGATAAAAGCCAAATGCAGCAAATGGTAAAAATCATATTGAATTTGGATAGCATCCCAAAGCCGGATGATGCAGCTGATGCCTTGGCTATTTCTATTTGCCACACTCACAGCGGTACCGGTCATTACAAAGTAAAATAAACAAAAGGAAATAACAAAGAGGTTTATATATGATCGATTATATCAAAGGGAAAATAGAACTAAAAACCGACGAAACCATTGTTGTAGATGCCGGTGCTTTCGGATACGCAGTGCACACCTCTTTAAACACATTGGCTCATGTGGGAAATGCCGGAGATGAAGTGAAGCTATACACTTATCTTCATATTCGGGAGGACGCCATATTGCTTTATGGCTTTATGACCACAGAGGAACGTGCGTTGTTTAAGATGCTTCTTTCTGTTTCAGGAGTAGGCCCGAAAGTGGCTATGGCTGTTTTATCGGTGACCACGCCGGCTACATTCGGAATGGCTGTAGTAACGGATGACTTTGCAACGCTTTCAAAAGCACAAGGTGTCGGCAAAAAGACAGCCCAAAGAATTATACTCGAATTGAAGGACAAGGTCAGCAAAATCCGGAAGGAGACCTTTGCTCAGCCGGAAACCTACACGGACAATCTAGGTCAAGTAAACCTTGTAGAAGCGGTAAACGCCCTCATTGTGTTAGGTTACACAAAAAGCGAATCCGTGCAGGCTGTGAACTCTGTTGTGGATGAGTGCGAAACATTGGAGGATTTGATTAAGCAGTCATTGAAAAAATTAACTGCTGCATTACTATAAGAAAGTAAAGGGGATGACGGATTGAAGGAGTTGGATGAGAGAATGGTGGAACCGGAACAAAATTCATTTGACAACAATGAATTGGATCTACGACCCAAAAAGCTGGATGATTTTTTTGGTCAAATGAAAGTAAAATCTAATTTGAAGGTGTTTATCCAGGCTGCATTGGAAAGACATGAACCTTTGGATCACGTTTTGCTTTACGGACCACCGGGCTTGGGAAAGACCACATTAGCCAATATCATCGCATCCGAAATGGGAGTCAGTTTTAGAATCACGTCAGGTCCCGCCATTGAAAAAGCCGGGGATTTAGCGGCTATACTGACCAATTTAGGGGAGAATGATGTGTTGTTCATTGATGAAATTCATCGTTTGAACCGCAGTGTAGAGGAGATTCTTTACCCTGCCATGGAAGACAATGCTTTGGATATTATCATCGGAAAAGGACCGGGAGCCCGATCCATCCGAATTGATCTTCCGAAGTTTACTTTAGTAGGCGCTACAACTCGAGCCGGCTTGTTGACTCATCCTCTTAGAGACCGATTCGGTGTTCTGTTTCGTTTGGAAATGTACACTTCGGAAGAATTGAAAATCATTGTTAAAAGATCGGCTTCCATTCTAAAAATGGAGATCAGTGACGAAGGTGCGGAGGAAATCGCTTCGAGATCCCGAGGAACACCTCGTATAGCCAACCGGCTTTTAAAAAGGGTAAGAGACTTTGCTCAGATCAAAGGGAGGGGCGTCATTGATCGTGAAATAGCCGACATGGCATTGGCTGCATTGGAAATCGATCATTTAGGTTTGGATAACATCGACAAATGTCTGATCCTGAGCATCATCGAAAAGTTTGGCGGAGGTCCGGTGGGTCTGGACACCTTGGCGGCATGTATCGGTGAGGAAACCGGCACCATTGAAGATGTTTACGAGCCGTACTTGTTGCAGTTGGGTTTTATTAAAAGGACACCTAGAGGCAGGGTCGTCAATCTCAATGCTTATGAACACTTTGGAATAAAATACAAAGGGGATATGACCATTATATGAGCGAAACGGGGAAAAGAATTTTATTGCATGCATGTTGCGGACCTTGCGCTGTTTGGCCTGTGGAGTTGTTACGGGAAGAAGGTTTTCAACCGGAGGGCTATTTTTACAATCCCAACATTCACCCGGACAAAGAATTCAAAAGAAGAAAAGAAACATTTCTGAGCTATGCTGCAATAAAGAACTTAAAAACGATTGTGGATGATGATTTCAAGCAAGACCGTTGGGAGAAGTACTCACCGGAGGATCTAAGCCGCTGTGTCATGTGCTATACACTACGATTGGAAAAAGTCGCTCAATTCGCAAAGGAAAATCAGTTTGATGCTTTTACCTCCACGTTGTTCGTCAGTCCTTATCAAAATCATGAGTTGATGAAAGAAATATGTTTTGGTTTACAAGAGAAGTATGGAATTCCTTTTTTGTATCGCGATTTTCGGACAGGGTATCGAAAAGGCCAATCCATGGCAAGGGAAATGGGGTTGTACCGCCAAAAGTACTGCGGTTGTATTCATTCCTATAACTCATCTTCTTTCAAAGATAAAATTACTTGGGATTAAAAAAATATATATCAACTATATTACAAACATGCTACTTTTTCATTTAAACCCTTTAAGAGTATCCCATCTTGGTATATAATGGGCGCAAGGTTTTAAAAAGTCAGGGGAAAACCGAATAAGTCTAAACTATATAACAGGTTGGCTTTAAAACCGACAATATTTCTATAGAATGGGTAGGGGATATCTTTGAAAAGGCTTTTTACATCGTTACTTCTTGTTTTTACTTTATGTTTTTCATTCTCGACGGCACAAGCGAAAACCGTAAAATACGGATATATTCAATTTGTAGAAAAACAAATGGGTCCTTTTTACTCATTATCAATCAACGGTAAAAACATAGATACACCGGTTTTACCTGTTAAAGACGAAGGTTGCTTGGTTGTGCCCTTAAGACCGGTCATTGAGGGCTTAGGCGGCACCATTTCATGGAACTCAAAAGATGCGGCCGCTACTGCTGTTCTCGGCGGAAAAGAAATAATATTTAAAATGAATGCAGATCTTTGCATTGTGAATAACCAAGAAAAACCGACCGGCCGTAAGATCACCACCATTGACGGTGCTACGGTAGTTCCTTTGAAAATTCTGTTTGATGTTTTTGACATTGACGTCCAAGTGGATTCCGGCAAGGGAATAATGTCAATACAAAATATGGGGTATAAGAAAGATGTAAAGGGAATCACCGGGATGAAATATCTCAATATGGATTCCGGTTTTGAATTGAGAGTCAGTATGGATCAAGATTACAAATCCGAAGTTTTTAAAGTGGCTGCAGCGGAGAACCTCCCGGAGAGGATTGCAGTGCGCATATATGGACTAAACAAGGATGAAGGTCAAGTGACATTTCCTGTAAACGGAGTTGCTGTACAAACATTCCGGTATACACGATTTGACAATGATATTATTGGCATGGCTTTGGATTTGAACGGGAGTCAGAACTTTGAAGTCAACAGATCCGCAACGGATTTGCAAATCAAAGTCGGTGATGTCACTCAACCTCCGAAAGAAGGCAGTGATACTACACCCGGAAACAATGCAGAATCCGGAAACACCGAAAACACCGGAAACGAAGGGGTTGTCCGTAAAAACCTGTCCTATCGTAAAGACGGTGAAAAAATCGCATCTTTGTTTTTAGAAGGAATTGTTTTACAGCCCGGAACTTTTGATATATGGAAAGCGGTAGACGGAACCAAGTTAGTCTTGAATGTCAAAAAGGCCGCAGGGGTCCCCAAGGATGATTTTTTCAATTTGAAAGACGGCGTGGTCAACACCATTTCCTCCCGTTACAACCGATTGACAGAGGACACTAAGATCACTATCGAAACTCCCGGGTCTTGTGAATATGAAATTGTACCGGTGACAACGGGAAATATAGGAACCAATATTGTTGTAAAAGCGCCTGTACCTGTGACCGGCTCCTGGGTTAATACGGGAAAGAAAAACATATTGGACCACGGTAATATTACATATCATTCAAACGGTGACCGTACTGCAATTATTCTAAATAAAGTCAAGCTGACAGAGGGAAGCAAGACAATGACCCGTTTGTATACACCATTATCACTGAACAACGGAAAAACATTGCAATTTACTTTCCAATCCAAATACGGAAGCCTACCTTCCGGCACCGTCCCGGTGTATGACGGAACAGTGGAGGATATCGTATTAAACACAAACCGTTTGACCGGAAAGAGTACCGTTACCATTAACATGACGGAACCTATGGCATATAACGTTGTATACCGATACGATGTGGATAGTTCGACCATTACATTGCTTAAACCGGCCAAATGGAATGATCGTTTGGTGGTTATCGATGCCGGCCACGGAGGAAAAGAAGTAGGCGCTGTATATAACGGGGTGTATGAGAAGAACTTGAACCTTGATATTGCATTGACTGTACAAAGCATATTGGAAGCAAGAGGCGTCAACACCTATATGATCCGTGAGGATGACAGCTATGTCGGGTTATATGAGCGGGCTAACATTGCCAATGCTTTAAACGCTTCTTTGTTTGTCAGTATCCATAACAATGCTCTGGAAAACAACAAAAACATCAACGGATCCATGGTCTTTTACCACGGCTCCAGTTCCCAAGGAAAGGCTTTATCCAAAACAATTCTGAATCGATTGGTGAAAGACCTGAAAATGCCCGACCGCGGAATACGTGAACAAAGTGAGTACATAGTATTACAAGGCACGGCAATGCCTTCGGCGTTGGTGGAAGTGGCATTTATGTCAGGAGAAATTGATTTTACATTGCTTACCACCGCACATTTCAGAGCAAAAGCAGCTGAAGCCATAGCTGACGGAATTATGGACTATATGGGCAGATAACACTTAGGGAAATAACATAATATCTAAAAAAGAATAATATTTGCACGACGAACCGGATATATTTACGTATCCGGTTTTAATTTATTTAGATCTTGGATTATGTTTTTATAACAGGAGGCAACCATGAAAAGGGTGGCATTGATTACAATATTAATTATTTTGTTAGCTTTTACAGGATGCGGGACATTGACCATGTTCAGTGATTCAAATCCTTCCGGTCAGGTGTTGTTCAACGGGGAAGAAGGTGAATCAACCGGTGCTTTAGCGGCAGCCTTTATGGAAATGACAGAAAAACCCCCTGATTTTCCTTCGGTGGAAACTGTTTTGTATTACCAAAACGACAAAGGATATTTGATTCCTGTCAGGCGAAACATTTTAAAGCAAGACAACTTGGAGCGAGCGAGTATCATTGCATTGATTAATTATCCCATAACCCAGAGCGAAATAAGAGGATACGGTTTGTATCCGGTATTACCTCAGGATTTAAAAGTATTGAGTTTGAGTATTAAAAACAGTATTGCCCATTTGGATTTGAATGATGTTTTTTTGACACCTGTTTCTTTAAGCCAGGAACGCAATATGATTACTTCCATTGTCTATACGTTGACATCATTCGACACCATCACCGGGGTTAGTTTTTCGGTAAACGGTAATAAATCACCGGTCATGCCTTTCGAAACCAATGTATCAGGGGTGTTGACCCGTAGTAACACCATGATCAATTCCAATCGGTTGAATGTGACGCAAGGATATGCCAAATTTGATTCTTACATGTGGATCAAGGATGCAAACAAAAATAAATGGTGCATCCCGGTATCCAAGGAGGTTGAAGTTTTGACAGTGGAAGATCGGGCTTTCCATATATTTGATTCCATGAACAAAGGAGACGATGTATTTGAGACAGCACTTCCTTTGAGCACCAGACTAGAAAACTGCAGTTATTCCGCAAATACCGTGCTGTTGGATTTTAATGCAAACATATTGAACTATACCGGTTTGGACAAAGAAATGGAATTGATTTCCCAGATCTATCTGGCAGCCAAACAAATCGACGGAGTGGAAAATGTCATTCTAAAATCCCAAGGCAAGAAAATAAAGTTGATTGAAGGAACTAACGTGTCAAGCGGTTTGTTTCTAGCCGATAACGTCAACCGCATCGACCGATAAAGAGATAGCAAAAAGGGAAATGCATTGCATTTCCCTTAGATTAACTTGTATATTTTCTTGTATATTTTCTTGTATATTTATTTATATCCGTTAGGATTCATGGTTTGCCACCTCCAAGAGTCTTGGCACATCTCGTCAATACCTTTGTTTGCTTTCCAACCTAAAAGCTCCCATGCCTTGGCAGGATCGGCATAGCACTCGGCAATATCCCCCGGTCTGCGTTCGGTGATCACATAGGGGATTTCTTTTCCACTGGCTTTCTCAAAGGCAGCTACCATTTCCAAGACACTGTATCCCCTTCCAGTGCCTAGATTTACTGTAAACAGACCGGATTTTTCGGCAATTTTCTCAACAGCCTTGATATGCCCTAATGCCAAGTCTACAACGTGAATGTAGTCCCGCACTCCGGTTCCGTCCGGAGTGGGGTAGTTGTTTCCGAAGACCCTTAACCCTCCCAGCTTGCCGATGGCAACTTGGGAGATGTAGGGAACAAGATTGTTGGGGATATTATTGGGATCTTCCCCGATCAAACCGCTTTTGTGTGCGCCAACCGGATTGAAATATCGTAATATAGCGATATTCCATTGTGAATCGGAAATATATAAATCTCTTAAAATTTCCTCGATCATCAGCTTGGTGCGACCATAAGGATTGGTGGCTTGTATGGGAAAGTCCTCCGTGATGGGGACTGTATGAGGATCTCCGTACACGGTGGCCGATGAACTGAACACAAGATTCTTAACATTATGTTTTCTCATGACATCCAACAGATTGATGGTTCCTGTGATGTTGTTATGATAATACTTCAAGGGCTTTTGGACTGATTCTCCTACCGCTTTGTGCCCGGCAAAATGAATGACCGTTTCAATTTGGTGGTTATCAAAAATTCTTTCCAATTCGCTTTTATTTAATAAATCGATGATATATAAGGGGAGTTGCTTTCCAGTTATTTTTTCTACACGTCGTATGGATTCTTTATCGCTGTTATAAAGATTATCAACTACCACAGCATCATATCCCGCTTGCAACAGTTCTACACAAGTATGACTGCCGATATAACCGGCGCCGCCGGTAACTAATATCGTCATATGATTTCCTCTCTTTCAAATACGTATATGCTTCATTATAAAACACCTGTCAATGCTTGTAAACAAGCAAAATAAAAACAGATTACAAAAAATGCAGCATCTATATTAATTTTTTCAAATACTCCATATAATACAACCAATCGGTTCGGCTCAAATAGTGCTTTCCCGGGCGGATGTGATACGCGATATCCCCTCCATGAAGAGCGGTTCCTGGTGTCGGATATTGATCCGGTGTGATCAGTCCTTTACCTCCTAACAGTCGATAAGCTTCCGATGCGGCAACACAAGACAGGAATTCCGATTTCGGGTCGGCTCCGGGGTCGATTTCAGCGCTTCCCACTAACAAAGGTCTAGGGGCGATACAGGATAAAACAAAGTGCTGGTCGTAGGGTATTTCGTTTTCATGTCCATCATATTCTTTCCATTTTTCACAGAACCAATCCCATGAACCGGCTTTTAAAAAGGACATCACTGTTTCCCCGGTGGAGTGCTTGAGCAAGGATGCACCGCCTTTACCGGAATCATTGGAGATGACTGCGAAAAATCTTTCGTCCTGTGCTGCGCACCACAATGCGGTTTTACCCAATCTGGAATGGCCGATGACTGAAACCTTCTTAAAATCCACATCCGTTCTGGTTTCAAGGTAATCCAAAGCACGGCTTGCAGCATATGCCCACATACCAATTTTACCCCATTCTGATTTTTCTCTTTGTCTAGAGTTGATATAAAGCTTTCCTAATCCGTCGGAATAATCACCTCGCAAATTGTCATTGACCACATCCTTGTAACAAAAAATAGCCAGTGCAAATCCGTTGTCGATGATCTCTTCCGCCGGTGTGTACATATCCGGTACATCCGGACGAAAAGCGATATGTAAGAAAACAGCGGGTTTTGACACACAGACCGGTATGATCAATTGAAGAGGGAATGAAAAAGATCCGTTGGGGGTATCAAAGGTAACCTTTATAATTTCGTGTATGGCTTTCCCGGCGAAAGCGCGAGGCGAGGACTTTTGAATGATTTCACCGGTGACACTTTTCGGAGGCGCCGGTGTGTACCCGTAGATATGCTCCTGTAATTCAGCTCTTCTCTTTGCCCACAACTGCTTTATGCAAACAGTGCCGTCATTGAGCACTGTTAATTTCGGTAAATCCCTGTTTTGTAAATCGGTAAGCAACATCAAAGTGATCCTCCCTGATTTTTTGTTTTCTTTGCTTCCATTCTACCGGAAATGTAGTACATATGGATAACCAAATGTGGATATGTAAATTAATTTCAACGGGTATAATTTGTCCTTTTTTTAATATGATGTAGTATCGATATATTAGGAGCGTGTAAAAATGAAGAAATGGAATAAAGGAAAAGTTTTACGTTTGGTCGGAATCGGTGTATTGGTATGTATCATGTTTTGTTCGGTGTTAATTTTAAACTTTTATAATGTCATAAACCCCATCTCCGGTGTATCGGCCCTCCCGGTTTGTTCGGTAGACAGTGAACAAAAACAGGTGGCATTGACATTTGACTGTGTGTCTTTTGGAAAGGAAACACGCCAAATAATGAATATCTTAGATGAGTTTGGTGTAGAAGCAACATTTTTTGTCCCGGGTGAAAAAGCGGCAAAAAATGAATCCTTGTTGTCGGATTTATGGAGCAAAGGCCATGATATCGGAAACATGACCCATACATATCGCAACTTAGGAGATGTGAAAACCAATGTGATTAAAAATGAAATACAAGAATGTA
Organism: uncultured Clostridia bacterium; assembly: GCA_937894465.1. GTDB lineage: Bacteria > Bacillota > Clostridia > JAAYHZ01 > JAAYHZ01 > JAAYHZ01. The sequence continues at coordinate 17,708 of CALCRE010000175.1, read as the reverse complement.
ATAATGTGATCCGGAAGATCACCAAAGAGGATAGCGTATTATTCAGAGCACCGTATGACGATTATGGCGACAATGTTGTGAAAACCGCTGCTGCAATGGGGATGTATTCTATTCGTTACGATGTGGATGCGTTGACTTGGAAACCGGAGCTCACCGCTGAAAAAGCGGTGCACTCAGTCATGGAAAATGTAAAGCCCGGATCGATTATTGTTTTTAATGCTGACGGCCGGTTTGTTTTGGATACATTAAGAGAAATTTTAACCGGATTGAAGATGCAACAATATCAACCGGTAAGAGTCACAGATATGCTTTTTGAGGATCCTTTTACAGTGGATGTAAACGGTATGCAAATGCAACCTCATTCATGAAATATTACAGATTTGTTTTAACCCTTTGTTGTCATACCATGATATAATACCAGTAGAAAATTGTATGGAGGGGTTTTACATGGATAAGAAGATCAAAGTAGGCGTTGTAGGAATCGGTGGTATAGGCAGGGGAACACACTTGGATGCCTGGACCACCAACCCGAATGTTGAAGTGATTGCAGTATGTGACATATTGAGAGATCGGGCGGAAAGAGCCTCCCAAAAGCATGGTATACCCCATGTATTCGAAGACTATAAAGACCTTATTGCATTGGAGGAGCTGGATTTGGTAGATATCTGCACACCGAACAAGTTCCACTCGGAGATTGCCGTAGCTGCACTAAATGCAGGGAAGAATGTCATGTGCGAAAAGCCGGATGCCATCAATAATGAAGAAGTGTTAAAAATGCAGCAAGCATATGAAAAATCCGGAAAATTACTTATGGTCATGAGAAACAACCGATTCACCGCTGAAAGCGCATTTGTTAAAAAATATGTACAAGATGGCAAAATGGGTGAAGTTTATTATGCTAAATGCGGTTGGGTCAGAAGAAGAGGTATCCCCGGAAAAGGCGGTTGGTTTACCACGAAAGAATTATCCGGTGGCGGACCCTTGATTGACTTAGGTGTACATATGATGGACTTGACCATATGGTTGATGGGAAATCCAAGACCTGTCTCGGTAGTAGGCTCCACCTACTCTAAATTCGGAGAAAGCAGTACCAAGGCCGATACGGTTAACGCAACTTTCGGAGATGCTAAAGCGGACGGCATTTATGACGTGGAAGACCTGGCTACAGGTTATGTCAAATTTGACAATGGTGCTACCATGGTCATCGAATTCAGCTGGGCGGAAAATATTGAAACTGAAGACCGTTACTATGAGTTGATGGGAACCAAAGCAGGAGCCAAATGGCATTCCGGTTACAACAACGGCAAATTGTCTATATTTGGTGAAGAACAAGGAATCACTACAAACATCGAACCGAATTTCAAGAAATCCGGAAAGCGTGAACAACACGCCGGAAACTTGGATCATGTGGTGGATTGTTTGTTAGGTAAAGCCGAACCCATTTTCAAGCCGCAACAAGGTGTGGATATGATCAAAATCATCTCTGCCATTTATGAGTCTGCTGAAACTGGTAAAGAAGTTATTCTGTAACCTAAAAAAATTAATAAATATAAAAAGAACACCCGATGTTACGAAAAAAACATCGGGTGTTTTCTATATTCAATATTTATTCTATTTCAACGGTACCGGGCTCGAACCACGTTTCCAATTTCTTTTTTGTCATGTGTTTCAAAGGGGTATTGTGGTCGTAAATCACTACTAGGAAGGATTGATCATGGGACTTATACTCTGTTGTTTTTACAGAATCACCTACACCATCCACAAATTGAAATCCTAGATCCGTGTCCACAAAACCTTTGATTCTTAAGGATAAAGGTGCAATGAAATCGGTTAAAAATTCTAATTTCTCATAATCGATTTTTCTTTGAAACCACAATGTGAATTTATCCAACCAAGGTGAATCAAGATCCTTCATATCGGTTGGCAAGTGACCCACCGGCTCCAAATGACGAATATCCTCGGGATTTAGAACTTTGCACCGGTTTGTTTTTTCGATGGGACACAGGGGATTGATCTTTTGAATAAACTCAATAGCTTCTTGGATTTCTTCCGGAGTACAACCATCAATCTTGTTCAATAAGATATAGTCTGCATAAGCCAGCTGGCCTTTTACCGGTCGGGACACGGAAGCGGTTTTTCGAATACGTGTGCAATCGGCTACGGTGATTAAGCCTCTAAATCGATATGCATGGTGTGTCAATTGATGTATGTCACCTAAGATCCTTCCTAAAACTGTCATGTCCGATAGCCCGGATGTTTCTATAATGACATCGGTAACATCGGTTTTTGACAAGTTTAACATGGTTTCAACAAAGCGGTCGGATCGGCAGGAGCATAGGATGGATCCGTTGCTGATCTTTGTGACATCAATCCGGGTTTGATCAAACAACGCTCCGTCTACATCAGCCGAACCGAACTCATTGATTACCAGAGCAAAAGAGTGATCTTGAAAGATTCGGAGCCACTCATTTAAAAAGGTGGTTTTTCCGGAACCTAAAAAGCCGGTGATCATATATACATTTTTGACGACAGCAGGCATTACAATACCTCGTTTATGCGGTCAAACAGTTCGGACTTTCTCGGAATGATGGATGAGAACTGCAATTGCCCGTTGATATAGATGGAAGGAAGCTTTTGTACGCCCATCTTTTTCACCCGGGAAATGTTTTCTTTTACAGTGAATTTGTATTCCACTATATCAATCTTGTCACCATATTCTTTTTTCGCATCCAACGCCGAAGCCATCATGTATGTGCATGCGGCGCATGTAGCACTATCTAATGTGAACACTTCCACAAGAGGACGCTCTAATTTGGTATAATCCGGGAGTGTTACATCAGGTCCGTCGTCTGTAATATCGTAATTTTGAACAGAAGCTCTCATGGCCTGTGTGTTTTGTACCGCTTGAGACACTGCAACGGTATTTTCAATGGGGGTGTGATAGGGCATATCACATCCCGGAGCAATGATCAAATTGTCCTTCTCTAAAGAATCTATCAAATCAATGGTATATTTGATGTTATCTTGTTGTGTTCCGTGAAGCATAATGGAGGTTAAAGGAATATTTCCTCCGATGGTGATATTATATTTTCTCGTGGTTTGTTGTGCTTTCTTTAAATCCACATTCTCGTCCACAAAAATGGCATCCGGAGAACTTTGACACATGATGTCAATGTTTGCACTGGCATTACCGCAAACGAAAAAGGCGGTGTGAGTATCCATTTGCTTTATATGATCAAATAACTTGGTATACGGCTCTAATAAAAAGGTTTCAAAATGGTCAGGGGATATTTGTGAAACAAGAGGATCCACAGCAGCAACCACGTCCATACCTGCTTCAATATAATATTCACTCATAACCATTGCGACCTTGGTGCAATAATCAAGCAATCTTTTCACATAATCTTCATCATCGTACATATCCATGAAAATGTTGGTTCCCCTTAGATGGGAGGCAAGTGTAAAAGGTCCGCATACCAAACCGAACAATGCAGTATCTTCACCGATTTGATTTTTCAAGCGGGTCATGACATCCAAAACTATGGGAATCCTTCCGCTTTCTTTTTTGGGCAATGTACACAAGCATGGTATTTCGTCGGTGTTTTCAAGAGGATGGGTTTTGACCGAGGGAGGAGAATAAGTCTCCCATTGAAGTTTACATCCTAAAATTTCTGCTTCTATTTGTAAGTCAAATACCACCGGCTGACCGTCTGCATGATAAATTTTGTTGGCTTCGTTCACAGACTGATAAAGCTTGTCGGCGTCAGTCAGCACTTCTTTGGCGTCGTATCCGCATAATAAGCCTGCATGAACCCCGGCAAAAGGAATCCATGGAATCCGGCTGGTTTTCTTATGTTTCAAAGTATCTATGACCAGTTGTTTTCCGTTCATTAAAGCACATCCTTATTATAGATTTATATATGGTTGTTAACTGTATATAGTATATCCTGTTCCTATCCCGTGGTCTTGCAAGAAGAGTTCACTTCTTTGTAATTACTTGTTCTATTCATCCCTAATGGACACTTGTTCTATGATTGCATTCCTCCTTGTATGGTATATAATTGATTACGGGATATTAATCGGAGGAGGTTCTGTATGAAAACACAGTTTGCAAATCCTTTTATACAGCGGATATCACCGGGTGACGGCTTTTACTTTTTCGGGTATTATGACATACCGGCTTTCGATGATACGGGACATTATCACTTGGCTCATAAAGTTTCTTTCATGGATCGGTTACATCAAAAAGGGGATGAGGCACAGATCGGCATCATTGATATTGGAACATGTAAGTTTGAATGTTTGGATGTCACCGAAGCCTGGAACTTTCAACAAGGTTCCATGTTGCAATGGAATCCGAAGGCTCCCGGACGGGAGATCATCTACAACAAGGTTGTAGACGATCAATATGTGGGTGTGGTGATGGACATACATACCGGTAAAAAACGTTATCTTGATGATCCCGTAGCCAATGTATCCACAATTGGTGATTATGCATTAGGGATCAATATGAACAGACTGTATGATTTTAGACCGGGGTACGGTTATGCACATATGCAAGATCGATTTAAGGAAGAGAATCACTCTGATGACGACGGTGTTTTTCTCATTTGTATGAAGACCGGAAAAAGCAAGTTAATTTTATCTTTACAGGAAATATGGGATTTTTCCGGTGGGTATTTCAATGGAGAAGATCAAAAGATGGTGATCAATCACATCACCTTTAACACCGACCAAAGTCGATTCTTAATATTACCTCGTAATTTCCCCAAACCGGGGGAAAGGCACAAGACGGCCATTATTACAGCGGATTTGGATGGGAAGGAACTGTTTTTACTTTCGGATTACGGTATACAATCCCATTACTATTGGAAAAACCCCGAAACCGTAATTTTCTTCTCAGACGGAAAGGAATTGAGTTGCCGCATGGGAGAACTCAATACTTACGAGCTAAAGGACAGAACTTACCAAGGAAATATTATTGCCTGCGGTGCTTTTCAAAAAGATCATCACATGAGTTACTCTCCGGACAGGAAGCGGCTGTTAAGTGACAGTTATCCCTCGAAGAACGGAATGAGAATGTTGAGTGTATATGATTCTGAAACGGACACCAACACCTATTTAGGTTCGTTTCACTCGTTGCCGGTCACCTGTACGGACATTCGGTGCGACTTGCATCCAAGATGGAACAAGCAAGGAAGCGCCATCTCCTTTGACTCCACTCATGAAGGTTTCAGGGGGATCTATATGATGGATTTAGATCGTTAGAACAATAGGTTATTTCGATGCTACGATATGATATAATTTTAAAAAAGCATGGAGGATTTGATTATGTCACTTTATGATCTCATTATAACCAAAAGGACAGTAAGACGTTTTAAACAGGATCCGATTCCGGACGAAATTGTGTCAAGAATCATGGAAGCCGCCCGTCAAGCTCCATCCGGTGCAAATATTCAACCCCTTAAGTATATGGTGATAAAGACAGCTGATATGTGCAAAAAGGTATTTGAAAACACCGGTTGGGCCGGGTACCTCAAAGGAGAGGGAACTCCGAAAGAGGGAGAACAGCCTGTTTTGTATGTGGTGATCCTTGTTGATACCCAAATTCGGAACGACGGTGCGAAACATGATTGTGGCGCAGCTGCCCAAAACATGATGTTAGCCGCATGGGAAGAGGGAATCGGCTCTTGTTGGATCGGCTCTTTAAAAAGAGATAACTTGGTCAATGTACTGGGCATTGACGAAAGATATGTCATTGACACGGTGATTGCATTCGGGTATTCCGATGAACAAGTGGTATCAGAGGATGCTAAAGGAGATATAAAGTATTATCGCGATGAAAATATGGTTCACCATGTGCCCAAAAGGACATTGGCTGAATTGATATTAAAAAGTTTTTAACCGAACTATTCGATAGGTGGATATATGATGTACAAAGATCAAATTGCCGTATTAAGAGAGCTTGGAAAACAGAAAGCGGAAATAGCCGCATTAGATATAAACCGCCAAAAAATCCGGTTGTGGAAGGATTTGAACGCATTAAAAGATACTCGCCCCATGGTAATGATGGATCAATTGCCATGGAATGAGCTTGATATAGACGGTCAATTGACGACTGTCTGTACTGATCCTTTCTTAAAATCTCTGGAAACCGATTTGCGGCACACCTTGTTCAAATGGCGTTATTTTAAGGCCGATATGGTGGTACATGACAGGATAAACCTTCCTAAGACTGTTTCCAATATCAATATCGGTCCGAAGGTTTCCGAGGATGTTGCGGTGCTTGATTCCGGGAACTCCGTGGTAGGGCATCGCTATCACGATGTGATACCGGATGAGAAGGCTTTAGAGGAAATGCTCCTTCCGTCTGTAAAGACGGATCCGGAATATGACAGGAAACGGTTTGATATAGCTTCGGAAATATTCGCCGGAATTTTACCGGTACATTTGTCCGGCATCACGGTTCACGCCGGACTGTGGGATAGGATCACAATGTTAAGAGGCGCTGAGGCCAGTCTTTATGATTTGGTTGACCGCCCGGACTTTACATTAAAAGTTGTTAAAAAGTTCACCGAGATTGCAATGAGCTTGTTGGATCGCTTTGAAGAATTAGGGCTTCTCGAAGCAAATGCACCCTTGATTCATTGTACCGGTGCATACACTGGCGAGTTGCCCGCAAAGGATTATGAAGGATCCAAGGCCATGGCAAAGGATGTTTGGGCATTCGGCATGGCTCAGATCTTTTCATCGGTTTCACCGAGCATGCACGATGAGTTTGAAATACAACCTCTGAAACGGTATTTGGAGCGATTCGGACTGTTGTATTACGGATGCTGCGAACCTTTGGACAAAAAGATCGGGATAATTAAGCAAATTAAGAATGTCAGGAAAATTTCCGTCAGTCCTTGGGCGGATAAACAAAGAGCTGCGGAATGCATCGGAAAAGATTATGTTTTTTCCAATAAGCCCAATCCTGCCTTTTTGGCAAAAGAATCCTTCGATCAAGATCAAATCAAAAAGGATTTGTCTGAAACCGTGAGAATTTGCAAGGCTTATCATACACCTTGTGAACTGATCTTAAAAGATGTAAGTACCGTTTGGTACAAACCGGAAAGGCTTATAGAATGGGAACGTATCGCCATGGATATAGTGTATAATGAGTTCTAGAGCATGTTCAAATGATATGATCAGGGGGGAAAGAATGAAATCAGCCATTTCAATTCTTTTATCTATATGTCTTGTCACCGGACTCTTTTATCCGGTACCAATTTATGCTGTGTCCGTTCAAACGGAAATTGAATTTTTTGCGGATTGTTTAAAAACATTAGGTTTATTCGAAGGTACGGATAAGGGGTACGAATTAGACAGAAACTCCACTCGGGTAGAATCAGCGGTGATGTTGACAAGATTGTTAGGAAAAGAAGAGGAAGCCCTTTCTTTGAGGTTAACACATCCTTTCACCGATGTACCTGTCTGGGCGAATCCCTATATCGGTTACTTGTACCAAAAGAGGCTGACCAAGGGAATCGGGAACAATCTGTTCGGATCCGATCAATTGACAACACCTGTTCAGTATGCTGCTTTCATATTACGATCCTTAGGATATACCGAAGAAAAAGGGGATTTTACCTATTTTCAAGCATTGGAAAAAATACTTGAACTCGGTGTTTTGGAACGCTCAGAGGCAGAAGATATTGATAAGGACAAGCTATTGACAAGAGGGGAGATGGTTCAATTCTCCTACAAAGCCCTGTGGTGTCATGCAAAGCAAAGCGATGACCGTCTTGTGGATCGCTTGATTAATTACGGTGCAGTCAGTGAGCTTTGTGTGAATGCGTTGGGTAAACCGAAATTCCCATCAGATATATCGGTGTTCAATAATCGATATATCGTTAAAACACAAGTTCAACTAGATGAATTGATCAAGTGGGCACTGTTTAGCAGAATGGATCACTTACTGATAAACCCTTTAGGATATACAGGGGATATTCATCAAGATGCAAATGACTCCTTGAAGAAAAACGATTCTTTTGCAGGGATGTATAATGGAGCTGATTTTAAATGGCTTACAGATACCAAGGGGAGTATGATCCAATATGAGATCACTATCCGGTACACCATGTCTTCCTTCGAGAAACAAGAACTGCTCCGTCATGCCTGCCGGGTCATTGCAAGTGAAATTCAATCCGGAATGACCGATATGGAAAAGGAACTGGTGATCCATGACTATGTTGTCAACCGGACGGTGTACGGATATTCCGAGCATGCTTATGATGCATACGGTGCATTGATTCAAAAAGAATCCGTGTGTCAAGGCTACAGCAGAGCCATGCTGTTGTTGTTATCTTTATCCGGGGTTTATTGCATGGAAGTGGTAGGTACCGATGAGGATACAAGTCATTCATGGAACATAGTCCGGTTGGATGATGAGTATTATCATGTGGATGCATCCTTTGATGATCCCATAGGGGTGAAAAACGTATTGCGTCATTACTATTTCAATGTCACGGACAAGGATTTGGAATCGTACAGAGTGTGGGAGCGGTCAAATTATCCTGTTTGTGCTTCGGAAAAATATAATTACTATAACATTACCGGTACAACTGTAAAAGACCGCGTTGAATTATTGGAGCGTATAGCCATGGGATTTTCCGAAGGAAAAAGAACTTTTGAATATCGACTCACAAATTATGACAAAGAAGATTATACACCGGAGGGTATGCGGGAATTCATTCATGAGTTATCAAGTAAAATTAAAGGAAACATTCTGTCATATTCATGGGTGCCTTATGATAAAATGGGTGTTGTACATATCACGTTAAAGTAGGCGTTTAAGAACAATCTTAAAAGAGGTTTATTCTTGACAATGCTTGCATAACAACAGTAAACTATTACATATCATTTATATGGAGGTTTCTTAAGAGTGAGAAAAATAACATTTATCGGTGCGGGAAGCAGTGTATTTGCAAAAAGTGTTTTAGGGGATATTGTTCTAACCCCGGAACTGAAAAATTCTGAATTAGCCTTGTATGACATCGATCCGGTTCGTCTGGACGATTCATACAGGATGATGCAAAACATTAATAAAAATGCAGGGGAACCTGTGGTGATCAAAGCGTACAGTGACAGTAAAGAAGCCTTCAAGGACGCGTCTTACCTGGTGAATGCAATTCAAGTGGGCGGATATGATCCTTGTACTATCACGGATTTTGAGATCCCGAAAAAATATGGCTTAAGACAAACCATTGCCGACACATTGGGAATAGGGGGGATTTTCCGAGCGCTGAGAACCATTCCGGTGATGTTGGATTATGCCCGTCAAATGGAAGAATTGTGTCCCGACGCATGGCTTTTAAACTATACCAATCCTATGGGAATGATTACCGGAGCTATTTTGAGAGGATCCAATGTGAAAACCGTCGGTTTGTGCCACAGCGTTCAAGTGTGTGCCTCCAGCTTGTTGAACACCCTGAAAATGGCTGATCGTTATGAACATGTGGTTCAAAAAGTAGCCGGTATCAATCATATGGGATGGCTGTTGGAAATAAAGGGAGACGGAAAAGATATATATCCTGAGATAAAGGAACGTTTTGCAGAGCTTGAAGCAGCCGGTGAATTGAAAAAATCCACCAACCTGGTACGTTTGGAAATGATGAAGCGCTTCGGCTATTACGTAACGGAATCCAGTGAGCATAATGCTGAATATCTTCCGTATTTCATCAAGGACAGGTATCCGGAATTAATTGAACGCTTTAACATTCCTTTGGATGAATATCCTCGTCGTTGCGTCAACCAAATCAAACGTTGGGATAACATGAAAAAAGAATTGGTAGAAGACACTAAAATTGAACATAAATTGAGCAATGAATATGCTTGTAAAATCATAAAGGCCATCGAAACGAATTCGCCTTACCAAATCGGCGGAAACGTCATCAACAACGGTTGTATAACCAACTTGCCGGATAATGCTTGTGTGGAAGTACCTTGCTTGGTGGACGGAAACGGAATCACACCTTGTCATGTGGGCGCTTTGCCGGAACAATTAGCTGCATTGAACAGAACCAACATCAATGTGCAATTATTAACTATAGAAGCGGCATTAACCTTAAAGAAAGATTATATCTATCAGGCGGCTTTATTGGATCCACACACATCAGCGGAATTATCCATTGATGACATTGTCTCCATGTGTGATGACTTGATCGAAGCTCATGGGGGTTGGTTACCGAAATTTGAATAACAGATATAAAACCTTAGGAGAATTTTAATTTTCGGAGGAAAATTTCATGAAGAAAATAGCATTTATCGGTGCAGGAAGCTTCGGCTTTACAAGAGGTCTGGTAAAGGACATATTGTCCTTTCCGGCTCTTTCTGACTGTCACTTGGCTTTGATGGACATTAACGACCAACGACTCACCGCTATTGAAAAAGCTGTGAATAAAATCGTTGTCAAAGGAAATTACAATGCCAAGGTTACTGCCACTAAAAATAGAGCGGAAGCTCTTGAAGGGGCGGACGGTGTTGTTTGTACCATTTTGCAAGGCGGAGTGGATGTGTGGCAACATGATATCTTGATTCCTAAAAAGTATGGAGTGGATATCAATGTAGGGGATACCAGAGGACCGGCAGGAATCTTCAGAGCGTTAAGAACCATACCGGTAATGCTGGATATCGTAAAAGACATGGAAAGGTATTGTCCGAACGCTATTTTGTTAAACTACACCAACCCCATGGCCATGCTGTGTCGGGCGATGCAATCCCAAAGCAAGATCCAAATCAGCGGTTTGTGTCACAGCGTGCAAGGAACGGCCGCTATGTTGGCCGGTTGGATCGGTGCACCCATGAACGAAGTGACCTATACTTGCGCCGGAATCAACCACCAGGCATTCTATTTGGACTTTAAATGGAACGGCAAGGACGCATACCCTCTGATCAAAGAAGCGATTGAAAAACCGGAGATCTACAACCGAGAGCAAATTCGAAATGAAATGTTCAAACACTTAGACTATTACGTTACAGAATCAAGCGGCCACAATTCTGAATATGTGGCTTGGTTCAGAAAACGCCCCGACTTGATCGAAAAATATTGCACAACCGGAACCGGATGGAATCCCGGTCACTATGCCTATATCTTAAATTCCTACCGTTCAAGGGAACATACTTGGCAAAAGGATATCGAGGATTGGTTGGCCAAAGATGACATTAATTTGACAAGAGGCCACGAATATGCAGCATACATTTTTAATGCCGTATTCGGTGATAATGAACCTTTCGAATTCAACGGTAACGTTCCGAATATAGGGTTACTGTCGGATTTGCCTGAAAACTGCTGCGTAGAAGTACCCGTGTTTGCCAATAAAAAAGGATTGAATCCGGTAGCTGTAGGAAAGCTGCCTCCTCAATTGGCTTTGCTGAATAATATCAGCGTTCGCTGTGAGGAGTTGGCTGTGGAAGCTGCTATTACAGGGGACGCAAGAAAAGCGTTCCATGCTGTGTTGTTTGATCCTTTGACATCTGCAGTGTTAAGTATGCAAGAGACTCAAGACATGGTAGATGAAATGTTTGAAGCCAACAAAGACTACTTGGGACATTTCAAGAAATAAAGAAACGATTTACATACAATTTAAACTATTTGAATGAAAAGAGAGTGTAAAATGGCGGAATTAAGATGGCATCCTTTGATAAAGGATTGGATTATCATAGCATCTCACAGGCAAAACAGACCTCATATGCCCAAGGACTGGTGTCCTTTTTGTCCGGGTTCAGGAAAGGTTCCGGCTAAATTTGACGTATATAAATATGACAATGACTTCCCGTCACTGATGCAGGATCCTCCTGCCCCGGATCCGGTGGCTACGGACTTTTTCAAGGTCAAGGAAGCGTATGGTAAGTGTGAGGTGATCCTGTATTCGCCCAAGCATACGGTAAGATTGCCGGAGCTTTCGGATGCACATGTCAGAAAGCTTGTGGATTTGTGGACCGAGCGGTTTGAAGAGATTCAAAAGGATCCGAAAATAAAATATGTTTTCATTTTTGAGAACAGAGGAGAAGCGGTTGGAGTAACCATGCCCCATCCTCATGGACAAATATACGGATATTCTGTGATTCCCAAGAAGATTGAACTGGAATTGGAAAGCTGCAAGGAATACTATGAAGCCAACAACAAATGCTTGATTTGTGATATGCACAAGAATGAAATGGAGTTTAAAGAAAGAGTGATTTTTGAAAACGACTCCTTTTCAGTGATATTGCCTTTCTTTACAGAGTATCCTTACGGCGTATACATTTTTTCCAAAACTCATAAGCAGAACTTAAGTCAGATGAGTGAAAAAGAAAAAGATGACTTGGCTGTTTGTGTAAAATCAACAGTGGGTATGCTGGATTGTCTATTTGATGTTTCTTTCCCCTATATGATGTGTATGCATCAAAACCCGGTAAACAGTGAAGACACAAGTGATTATTATCACTTCCACATTGAATTCTTTCCACCCATGCGGTCTGCAGATAAACAAAAATTCAACGCTTCCAGTGAAACCGGAGCATGGGCTCATTGCAATCCTACGGCACCGGAAGAAAAAGCCGTGGAATTAAGAGAAGCTTACGCCAAATACATGAAATCACAAAAGGAAGAAGCATAAAAATGGATAAGAAGACAATGTTGATCGATAAACTCATTGATGTATACCAAGGTGAAAAGGATCAAATTCGTGTGTTTGCTTCCCCCGGGAGAGTCAACTTGATCGGGGAGCACACTGATTACAACGGAGGGTATGTTCTCCCGGCTGCTTTGGACATGAATTCCTATGTGGCTGTTCGGCCGAGAAATGACAGAATTATTCGCATGATGGCCACGGATTTGGGTTATATTGTGGAAGTTTCATTGGATGACTTGGAACCTGCAAAAAAACTCAAGTGGGGAAATTACCAAGCAGGAGTTGCACACGAACTCATGCAACACGGATACAAATTAACCGGATGCGACATGATTTGCCATGACGAAGTTCCCTTAGGAAGCGGTTTGTCCTCTTCGGCAGCCATCGAAGTTGTAACGGCGTTAGCCCTCCTCGGTGCAGCTGATACAAAATTCGGAACTTGTACTGACATAGACATGGTGGAAATCGCTTTAATCGGGCAAAAGTCTGAAAACAATTTTGTCGGCGTTTCATGTGGGATCATGGACCAGTTTTCTTCTGCCATGGGCAAGAAAGACAAGGTTATTTTCTTGGATTGCAAGGATTTGTCCTATGAATTGATTCCCTTGAAAATGGCTGGACACAAATTGGTGATCACCAATACCAATAAAAAAAGGAGCCTTGGTGCTGTAAAATACAACGAACGTAGAAGTCAATGTGACCTGGCATTGGCCATTTTGAAAAAAGATTTGCCCAATATCAACTTCTTAGGAGAAGTTTCACTAGAGGACTTTGAGAAATACGGCAAGAACATTACCGACCCGATACTGTACAAAAGGGCAAGACATGTCATCACTGAAGACTACCGTGTGCTTTTATCGGTGGAAGCATTAAGAAAAGATGACTTGACCGGATTCGGAGAGTTAATGAATCAATCCCATGATTCTTTGCGAGATGATTATGAAGTCACCGGTGACGAATTGGATGCTTTATATGAAATTGCATTGACCATTCCTGGGGTTTTAGGCTCCAGGATGACCGGTGCCGGATTTGGCGGGTGCACTGTCAGTTTGGTGAAGGAAGATAAAATCGAAGACTTCACCAAGGTGATCAAAGAACAGTACAAGGCACGTATCGGATATGACTGTACCGTATACACCGCCACCATTGGTGACGGGGGACGGGAATTATAAAAAGCGGACACGACAACAGTCGATCCAAAACGCGTAGTAACTTAGAACATCACAGAACCACCTTATAGGTGAGTCTGTGGTGTTTTTAAATATTAGTGTAAAATTAAAATGGAAAAACAAGAAGATTTCCCAATGAAACAGTGATTGATTGCACTTTATATATGGGAGGTGAAAAAAAGTGGATTATGAGCGTATCTCTGCGATGATTGATAAAACATTTGCTTGGTCGGTTTCTCGCACCTTTTCGCGAGAGGAAGCGGAGGAATTGACACAGGAAATTATATTTCAAGCGATTAAAAGTATTCATGCACTTCGTGATGATAGTAAATTTGAACCATGGTTCTGGCGACTTGCCGATATTACACTAAAGGTATTTAGACGTAGCAAGATAAAAAGCCGAAACACAATGTCATATGATGATGTTACTGCATTAGCTTTTGAAGATACATATACTTTTGAAACAGACGAAGAATATCAGAATCTCCGAAGAAGAATTTCTCAGATGTCCGCTGCTTACCGGGACATGATCGTATTATATTATTATGATAATCTGTCCTGCAAGGCTATCTCCGAGAAGCTTAGCCTGCCGGAAGGTACGGTCACATTTCGACTATCTCTGGCTCGAACCAAATTAAAAGAGAGGTGCAATCAAATGAACGAAACAGCATTAAAGCCCGCGCAATTGAAAATACGAATAAAGGGTGAAGGAAATTACAACGGAGATGACAGGCCGTTTCCTTGGCAATACATTGACGATGCGCTGTCACAAAACATCTTATGGTACTCGTATCGCGAACCGAAAACAGTAGAGGAGCTTTCGGAACTGACCGGTGTTCCTGCGTTTTATATAGAAGACAGAATCGATAATCTTATTAAGCGCGAAGCGGTCATCCGTCCGCAGAAAACAACGGTGCAAACCAATTTTATTATTTATGATAAAGAAATAAACAGTTATGCACCTCAACACTCCGGTAGCTTTGCAGCCGCAGTGTCGGAACAATTTTTAGAATTATCACGACGGCTTACTGATGAAGTGCTGTCCTCGGGTCTTTGGACAGCGGGACGTTCCCGTGACGAAATTATTTGCTTATTGTCCGCTATGTTGCTTGATACATTCGTTTCCGATTACAGACCGTGTGAACATAAGAGATTTGATAAAAAGTATGATGGTGGACTTTGGGAATACACCGGATTTCTTCAGGACGGATCATGTGGAAGCGACGTGGGAATCGGAATTGCAAAATCCATGAATAATTATGAAAGCGGAAAACTCGCGCATTATTCATATCATTTTGCACCATTTGCCTACCGCAAGATGATGTTCGATCATGAAATCGATGTCTGTCATGCCATTCTTCAAAAAATTGAGTTGACCGAAAAGCAAAAGGAATACGCCGCAAAAATGATTGCCGACGGATACCTTGCTAAAGATAAAGAAGGTGATATTGTTTGTGCTATTCCGGTATTCACAAAAAACCGGCATGACTTATTCATCACTTCGGTAAAAACCATTTTCGCTGACTTTCTGCCGTTTTATTCGGAGGAAGTAAAAAAATATCTGAATGGCTATATGAAATTATTCCCGAAACATCTTAAAGAAGCATCCGAACGAAATGGTTTTTATGTCTTTGTAGCGTTGTTAAAAGCGGTGGCAGCGGATTGGATCAGAAATGGTGAAATAAAAATTCCTGATGGTGCAGTTTGTGATGTGCTGATTGAACATTAGTCTTAAAAGGCAGGAAGCGGCTCTCACCGCTCCTGTCTTTTTTGTTTCGAAAGCAATGTTGCTACAGTATTAGTAACTAAAATGAATAATCGATATAGATTTTAAAATTTTAATACAAAATCACTTGTTCGTATGGATGAAAACCTAAAAAAACAATTTGATGCATTTTGCGCTGATGTCGGGATGAATGCATCTGTTGCAGTAAATCTATTTGCTAAGGCTGTTCTGCGTGAAAGATGTATTCCGTTTGAGATTGCCGCTAGTGATGATCCCTTTTATAGTGAAAGCAATCTGAAACACTTACGCCGAGGGATAGAAGCTTTGAATGCGGGAAAAGGGGTAGAACACGAACCTCTTGAGGAAAAGTATGAGAAAAGTTTGGTTTGATGAAGCATGGGAAGATTATCTGTATTGGCAAACTCAGGAAGAAAACATTAAAACGAATCAATCTGATTTTGAAAGATATTAATCGAAATGGGTACAGTGGAATAGGTAATCCGGAACCATTGAAAGAGGACTTGAGTGGTTTTTGGAGCAGACGGATCGATGGAATGAATCGAATTGTATATCGATTAAAAAGTGATACGGTAGAAATACTTTCATGCAAAGGTCACTATGATGATTAACCTGCAACCCTAAATAGAACATTACTATATTGATCCACTTTAAAACGAGTAGGAACTGTATTGTCTGAATTATGACTACAGGGCATGAATTATAAAACATCTAAGTTGTTCATTAAAAACAACCTAGGTGTTTTTTTATGGAATAAGATTTATCTTTCCCCTGTGTATCGTATAAATCGTCTTTGTTGCTTTTAAATATGAGGTATATAACCTCACACTGATTCTTTCCATCCTTATCACGGTAGCTGTGTACGATTTGTAAATATGTTCTAGCGGTACTTTTGTAATTGCTATGAATGATGAAGAATTAACTCCTTATTTTATTGAGGAAACGGAAGTTATTGATTATCTCTATAATAAATTTTGTAAATTCTTTATAAACGGGTATTTTACTACCGATACGAATACGTATTTTGAAGATACTATAATAGGAACCGGATTACAAGATATCGTTTTGTTTCCCTGGTTGCCTGGAAAAACAAAAAATCTATCAAAATATACGATTGATGAACACGATAATGTATACCATAAATATTCAATCGTGCTATTCGATGATATGAAACCTGTCTTTAATCAATTTAATACATTCATTCATGTTATGGTTCCCATTACAAGTACGAAACTAATTTTGCACAAGTATCAACTATCATCAACCAATTAAATAGAAACGATCCCGAGGCGAAGGAATTATTATTCAAACATTATGATTTGGATGTTGGAATCAGTGCATACATCCGTAAAAAGACCGGTTCATACAATGGTGACATTGAAGTATGTAGCGATTTCAGGTAGAAGCGTAATATCAGAGCAACAAGCACTACTCTCCAATTTGGAAACTGACTGGTTTGTCACTCCCAAAACTAATGTAAAAATGCACTATCCGGCAAACCGGAAGCCCGGGTATACAAGAAAAAACCAAATACGACACTATTCCTCAATATCCCTCATTCATGGCGCTAGTGATTGTCTGTTTTTAGGATTAATGCTACAATAATAGTAACAAGTAAACATTGGGAGAGATGAATTGAAGAGACTAAAAGTAAAAAATGACTTTATATTTCGCAAGTTGTTTGGAGATGAAAAAAACAAAGATATTTTAATCAACTTTTTGAATGCCGTAATGGAATTGGAAGACTCTAGAAAATTGGAAGATATAGAAATCCTTAATGGCACAGAATTGAAAAAAGATAGCATTGATGACAAACTGGGGATTTTAGATATTCGTGCCAAGACGGCTTATGGGGAACACATCAATATCGAAGTGCAACTGGTCAACCAACACAACATGGATAAGAGGACATTGTTTTACTGGTCAAAATTATTTACGGAGCAATTAAAAGCGGGACAGCCATATAACGAATTAAGAAAAACAGTAACCATAAATATTCTTGATTTTAATTATATTCAAACGGAAAAATACAATACGGTTTTTCATTTATGGGAAGACTCAAATAAAGACTGCAAGCTAACGGATGTACTTGAAATAAGATTTCTTGAATTGCCTAAGTTCAGGAAGAAGAAACCGGAT
>CALCRE010000174.1 GCA_937894465.1 uncultured Clostridia bacterium | reverse complement strand
GTGATGGTTGCAGTGCCCACGCCTGTTGCATTAACCGTACCATTCGATGAAACTGTGGCTACCGCTTCATTGCTTGTGGTCCATGTCACTGATTTGTCAGAAGCCTCCAACGGTAGAACTGTTGCGGTTAACGATTCCGATTCACCCTTACGAAGCTTTAATTGAGTTTTACCTAAAGATATTCCTGTCACGATGCTATTTACTATGACATCACAATACGCCGTCTTACTTCCTTCCGTAGTTGTTACGGTGATTCTTGCGCTGCCTACTCCGATTGCCGTAACATTACCTAATGCATCAACAGTTGCTACACCGCTGTTTGATGACGTCCAAGTGACCGATTTATTATCAGTGTCAACCGGCGACACCGTTGCTATTAAACGGACTTTATCCGTAAGAACAAGCTTTAACAGATTATGATCCAATGTAACACTTTGAGGTGATGTTCGCACCGGTACTGTTACCGTTTGCATCTTATCCGTACCCATCATAATATCTCCATAATGTTGCACGATTTTATTCACTGTGACAATATAGGAGCTTCCCACTCTCAAATTGCCGAAGGAGGGTATGAATTTGAATACACGGGACAATTTTCCTCCCGGTACGGCAAGATTGTCAAAGGTGTCTTCCGGTAAGCTTTCTACGGTTCCTGTGATATACACAGGATTACCGAACTCATCTTTTTCGGTTGTAGCTACGGTGACAGTCAAATCTGAAACAGTCTCTTTTCTCATGTACTTATCAAATGTCACCAGGACACCTTCTCCTCCGCCGATGGCAGAAATAGCTGTCACTACAGGGGGCATTAACGAAACCATTCCGATGTTGACATCCAAATGAGGAGGCGGAACATCCATCTCATAACTTTCAACCGTTTTGAACCCGTCATTTTGGTACAGTACCTTCCACCTTCCAATCGGCACATCCCATGCATAACGGCCTTCCTCATCCGTGATCAGAGGATTTATTTGATCTCCTTCACTGGCATCCCATTTATGCCAGCTACCGGTTCCGGGATCTTGCTCATATATGGTAGTGATAACTCCCTCTATTCTATTTTCCGGTATGGCTTCATAGACATATCCGCTAGGATCGATAAAGTATTTTGGATTTACGATATTCTTTTCATCGTCATCATCATCATCGTCATCATCGTCATCGTTATCATCGTTATCGTCGTTATCGTCATCTTCATCATCCTTACAATCATCATCGTTTGCAATCATTTCTCCGATTTGATCAACTTCCTGATCCCATTTATAATCCATGTATTCACCAAAAGCCGCTGATGCCAAAGAGACCGCAATTCCCCCTAATACACCGACCCCGGAAGCAGTCAGTCCGATACCCACCAAGGTTGTGGCGTATTTGACGCATAAGTTGCTTAACAAACTTTTGGCTTGTATGTTCAATAAATCCGTATAGTAGGAAGAAGCATTACTGTTGCAACTACCGGTAGCTTTGTCTAACAGGCCTTCAAGCTTCTTCATATCCTCCGTGTAATCATACGCATTCTTAAAAGTGCCAAACAGTTCTTGAAGAGCCATACCACCGTCAAGGGCAGTATCACCAAACACCTTGACCAATTTAGCAGGTGTTTCATAAGCTGTTGAATACAAGTCGCCTGCACTTTGCCCGGAAGCATAAGTATCAGGTATGTACCCTTGCATGCTGAAGGTCAGTTTATTACCTTCAATACGGAAATTCGATACGAAACCGTAAACAGGAGGAGCGCCCTTTCCGGCCAGCTTCATATCATTATCAGTCATCATGTATGTAACTGATTCCACACTCATATTCATGTTCATTTTCATTTTACCGGTACTGTCCATTGAAACGACTGCAGATGCAGTTTGGGGAGGCGTCGTGTTCTGCGCCCGGATCCCTTGTTCTGCAAGTTGTGTAACATTCACCGTAATTTCCGCATCTCTCCATACACCGGGTAATGTGGCACGAATTTGTTCTTCGGTTACATTAGGATCCGGTGTTTGCCACATCTTCGGAACTATTTTGTAAGATATACTGAAGGCACCTGGAGTATCTCTACCAAAGCCTGTATCTGCAATCCACAAACCGTTCCTAAATACTGCCGGTGTCGCAGATCCGTTTTCCGCTTTCAATTTGACATCATACACCGCCTTATTATCCGTAAAATCAAATGTGAAATAAATATTGTTATAGGACGGTTTCCAAGAGATATTATACTTGAAGGCACCTAACGCCGGGTTGATTTCAATTGTTTTACCATTGTTAATACACATGGTTATTTTTTTGAGTTTCACAGCTTCATTGACAAAATTCACTCGAATACGATCCGATGCAACAAGCGTACCGGTCATATCAATCACTGCTGTCAAATAGTGTA
The DNA here is from genome assembly GCA_937894465.1 of uncultured Clostridia bacterium. Lineage (GTDB taxonomy): Bacteria > Bacillota > Clostridia > JAAYHZ01 > JAAYHZ01 > JAAYHZ01. The sequence continues at coordinate 14,883 of CALCRE010000174.1, read as the reverse complement.
TAGAGGGTTTCCCTTTATCGGCCAACTTAATGTTTGCTTCCCAATAACCATATTTCGAAGAGATGGCCTCTCCAACCACTTGACCTTCATCCATAATTTTAACATGTGTATTCGGAATGGCTTTTCCTGATACGACCATATTGTCGGTCTCAGTATTTTTAGATGCCTTGATGGTCACAAAAGGTACGTTCATCTCCAATGTCCCTAGTACATTGCTTCTATGTGGAGGCAGCAGACTGCCGGCGGGCACTTCCGTATCATAATTCATTCGTGCGCTGCCTCTTGATATCGGCCAATCGGGTAATGGATCCGCCACGACCATATACAACAAGTATCCGTTCAATCCCTTGCCAATGGTACCGAAATTTACTTTCACCGCAGTGATTCTTCCTGAGCCCTCTTGTTCATATTCGATCGTATAATTTTGTATGGGATTAGAATAGCCATCCATCGCTTGAACAAGTATACTGCCCGGAAGAATAGACATTTGATCCGGTATATCTGCAAACAATGTAACGTTGCGGATTTGAGAAGATGCAAGATCCGGGCAATTGAAATCAACCCTCAAAAGGGCGGTTCCCCCCGGGACCACTGAATAGGAGGATGTTGTAAAAGCATTTCCAAAACCGGTAAACCATCCGGTTTCATTGACAGGGTAAACGGTTTTACGCAACAACAGGTCACCAATGTCTGTGATTTTTCCATGCTCTACTACAATATCCTCAACTACAACATTCGCTTCATCACTTGGTATCACATTACCGTATTGACCGGGATTCTGTAATTTGAACACACCTTTGTAGGTACCGTCCTGCATATGGTTGAATGTGATATTCCCTTCTTTTCCCAATGTTTCTGATTGAGTTAATACAACGTTGCCTGCTTGGTTATAGAACGAGGCTGACCATGTGTTTTTCGTCAACAGGTTCCCGTCTTCATGTCGAATCCGAGCTCGAATCCTACCGAATTCAGAAATTTGAAACTCTGCTAATGCTGTATTATTTGCATCCGTCGCTACAGTAATCGTCTGAGCGGTCATATTGACTTGTTTTCCATCCAAAGTGATTTCCAGTATGTCACCGGGATAAATACCGTTTACATTCATGAAAGATCCCGATAAAAGCATTTTCCACATAGAGCCTTGTGTTTTATTATTAATCGTGACTTCGTAATGATTTCCGGATCCGTAAAGCAAATCCAATGCTCTTTCCCCATCAATTAAGACGCTGAAATCCAACCTTGCCCTACCTGTCAAAACAAAATCCAAATCGTTCACAATGCTGTGTTTTACCCTGATGAGTTGACTCACACTCCCATACAGACGACAGCTTGCTTGCATAGTAATAGGTACAAAGTCCTGTTCGATACCAACTTGGATGATATATTCGCCATTGACGTCGGTTAATACCGATTTAGTGACATATACGTTTCCATTCCAGTACCCATAATCCACCTGTACACCTGACAAAAGATCACCTTTATCATTTGTAATCGTTCCGGATATGGTTGCCACAGGCTTCCTTCGACATACCAGCTTCAATTCATTGGCACCCGGTTTCAAGGTGATTTTTTGATCAATCATATAATAGTCGTTCAAGAATTCATTAGATGTTACGTAAACGAAAGTCTCTCCAACAATATCGGTCAAAACAGGCTGAGTTTTTGTATATATGTTGATCAAAGTGCCTGTTTGATCCGAAACACCCGTTGTACTCCCTCTCGGGGCCTGTATCTTCACTTCAACACCGGTTACAGGTGTAATTTCGTCTTCTTCCACCAATAATACGTTTAAAGTGGCAGGCAGAAGAGGAGTCAGTGAAATATCGGTAACCTGACCTTTCTTTACAGCCACATCATTGACGCTTGCCATATCCAAACCGAAAGCATCGTTGATCCTAACCATATACCGGTCATCTTGCGGTACAAACAAGGAATAGGATTTTAATTGATCTAACGATAATGTGCTTCCGTAATTGATTTCATAACTGAAAGCACGCACTGTCATTCCGGAAAGCAAGGAAGGCACGGCTTCCGGCAAAGGTTCTACAGTCACCCGAATGGTACCGGCTACTGCTTTGTTTACAGCCGTTTCTTTAAAAACAACATGTTGCAGTTGATCTTTCAAAATTCCCTTTACTGATAAGATATCGGTGATACCCTCAGGCAATGGGATGCTACCCTTATAGAGTCCGGTGCCATCCGAATCAGTCATGGGAGCTGTCAAGGTTTTTTCAACCGATTGATCCAAAGAATTGCCGTCTTGATCGATTATTGACAACACTTTTAATTCAAACTCTCCGATATATCCGGTATCTCCTAACAATCTAACCTCCATCATTGAAACGGGAACAACCGGTCCTTTGTTATACAAAGACGGTATGTTCATGCTCAATGATGCAATACCAATGGTAGGGGTGGTAATTTCCACAGGTTCGGATTTTGCCGATTCGTTTCCGGTGGGATCATATGCACTGACTTGATATTGGTACAGAGTTTCAATGACTACATCAGTATCTTCAAACAAGAGGTTTTCCGTATCGTTAGGAACCTCCTCAGTGATTTCTAATGTTTTGACCAAAACCGATTCTTGGCCTTGTATCGACCGGTATACCTTGTAACCTGCCACTACCGCATTATCCGCAGAAGGATTCCATTTGACGGTAATCTTCCTGTTACTATATAAAATGGATACACCGTAAGGAATCGACGGAGGAACGATATCCGCCGCCTCTCCTGTTCCGGCGGTAATTTGTGCTGCATAAGAAATATTTCCGGCTAAATCCACTGCAAAGACCTCATAGAGATATTCTTTTTCCTGTTCAGCCGTATTATCCGTGTATAACAACAGTTGGTCCGGTAAAAAGGTCAACGTTTGCGCAAGCACCGTTCCGTCTCTTTTAACGGTATAGTGGCTGATGGGATCACTTTGAGCATGATCAGGAGCATTCCAAGTCAGTTTCAAATGAGTGGCATCCAATGCTTCTGCGTTAAGATCCTTCGGAGCTCCGGGCGATGTCCTGTCTACAATCAATTCAACAGGTTCGGAACCAAAACCATCAACATTGCCAACTGTAACATACCCGTAAATAGTATAAACACCTTCATCGGGAAGAGATATTTCCATTGCAAAGGAACCTGTTTGATCAGCGTTTACCTCCCCGGCAGATACCGCATCATTTCCATTGAACCCCAAAAACAGTTTGACCGTTGCGCCGGGTATGGTTGAACCGGTTATTTGAATACTCGTTCCATTGGTGCTGGTTACCGGTAGGTTAATGATCGGGGCTCCTGCACGGGCATTAATCATAAAAGATTGTGTTTGTCTCAATGTATCTCCCGGGTTTAATCCTACCTCAATTTCAGCACAATAAACTCCACCGGTTATATCTTCAGGGATCACCCATTCTGATGAACGGTAGGAACTTTGTAGGAAAGGTCTAACTGTAATAGCCGGTTTTTCATTCCTGCTGCTTGGCTGTACTAGAACTGCATTCCAAGCTCGAATATTCTCAAAGGTAAATTCTCGGTCATAGCTTTTGAACTTAGCTTTTTGGTTTCCTAAATTGTCTTTGACAACAAAGAAAGGAACAATGATGTAATGGTCAAGGACTTCTAATAGCTCATCATCTATACTTTGGATTTGGTGAGAATTAAAATCATAAAAGTCTTCATAATATGGTTCTAAGGAGGCGGAAGCCGCTGCTGTAACACGGTTACCAATTTCATCACAAATTATTTGGGAGGAGACCACCTTGTCACCCATACCATAACCGGTTTGATCCAATTCAAAGGCAAGCACAAACTCGTTTCCTACTTGCCATTCCAGGATCGCATCCGGGTTTTCCGGATCCCTCTTCACCTCCAGGGTGTTTTCTAACCAATAATACCAAACACCGTCATAATGCTTGTAGCTAAGTACTGCATTTACTCGATAGGTACCGGGTGTCGCATAAATGACTCCCGGTTGAACGATGTATTCACCCTCAACATCCTCACCGAAGTAATCCGGTGACAATCTCGGTGCCCACGTCAAATTTTCAGGAAATAATGCTGCCTTTGTTACATAAAAATCTGAATCCCACTGAGAGATGATGGGTTGGACTGTAGTAATGTTCAAAGGTACAAGATCCATTCCACCCATATCCAACATTATAGGTTGATCTACAACTTGTTTTGCCGTCATTTGGTAAAGGAACGATTTGGCATTCCAATAATCATCGGAATCACCACAAATCACAAAGGTGTACTCACGACCTTTTGGGACATAGAAAGTAAACGAAGCTGTTTCTTCTTCATTAACCGGTATAATCTGTCTACCGATCACTACATCTCCTGCTCCTGTCATCATATTCACGTTCAAGGTCAAAGGTAATGTATAGGGGTTATATATACTTTCCTCTCCGTTGAAATATTTGCCGAAAGGATTTCCTTCATGGTCTTTCGGGATCAAAGTTACTCTGGTCATCTCCAGAGAAGATCCGTCAACCTCAATCTGCAACTTCGTACCTGAATATGTGAATTCCGTATAGGAAATATAACTTGAGATGGTTGAGCAAACAAGGTATTCACCCATTGGCAAGTAATAAAGCTCTACAAAACCTTCACCTTCGGATACACCAAAGTTAAACTCATAATGAGGATAAATTGCATAATTTCCGGTAGTATCTTTTTTATAAATGATAATGTCTTCTTCCGTCGTTAAATCAGTTATTCCCTTGATGGTAATTCTAACATCAGGTTCCGGTTCGACACTCGGCGGTCTATCCTTACCGTCTAATATCGTTATATAGACCGGTTGAGAAAATATTGTTGAATCTCCCATAGGACCTGGATTAAAAGAAGCCACAGCGGTGTATACACCCGGTGCAACATAATTCACATCAGTCGGGTTACCCGATGTATCCCAAGAAAAGAAAAACCAAATGGTCTTCTGCTCTTTCACAGTATTACCATTTGAGTCACTTATGGTTAAATTCGATGTATGCCATTCAGTCGCAGCAGATTTAAATACAAAGTTACCTTCACCGTCATAATAGTATTTATTGACAATTTCATTTACGATCTCCTGATCAGAAGAAGTAAACAAAGGGTCTTTGACAATGATATGACTGCTGCCCACACCCGAAGCACCTGCGGAAGAAGTATAAGGTTCAATGGTAACGTCTCCAACTTTGTTACCATAAGCATCTGTAACGTTATAATCAAAATATATAGTATCACCTTGATATTGTTCCGGATCCGCATAGCAATTCAACGCTGATGTCAATGGCTTTCCGGTGCGCAACACATTTACCCCTTGGGTCAGATGAATGATAGGATTATAGGTGTAAGTCCATTGCGTACCTGAAGATCCTGTTCCGGAAGGTACGCGATAAATTACATCCATAGATACATAGTAATCACCGGGCATCACCACTATTTGCTCATGTGGCCGGATGTTGTCAAATCCGATACCCGAGTATGTAAAGTCATCAGGATAAAACGACAACTCACCTGTATGGGCATCTTCATCCGGTTCAAATTGCAGTATGGCGGCATCATCTATAGAAAAGTCAACAGACGTAAGTGTTTCGCTGATGTCAACATGGAGACAAGGTAGAATATATCGATCATTCAGATGAACGGAATAGAAATTATATAAACCTTTCGTCATGGTTAACTTCGTTTCTCCATTTCCTTTGAATGTTTCAATGGGAATCATCAAAGGTACATAATTCCAATTATCGGTATCGGCATAAATCGGTCGATAGGGGTTCCATGTGGGTTTTAGACTGCCCTGTAGCAAGGACAAATATAGTACGGCGTCATTTAAAGGGTTTCCGTCGATTCTTGAAGCTGTAAAAGTCACCTCTTGACAATCTGAATCGTCCAGTATGTAATGGCCCGGTGCCTGCATCGACTCATAATAGAAAAATGAAGGTTCATTTCCATAGGCGATAATCAAGAATTCATTACCATCATTGGCTAAAGACGAAGGAATGTGAGCCTTACCGTCCATACCTGCTGAACCATGCCATACAGTTTCATAAATCATATCATATGGACCTTCAACCGCATGAATCACATACACACGAGATTTTGCTCCGGGCATTCCGTCGGGTTTTATTACCTCGACAGTAAGACCTCCCACCTCATTATTTACAATCATCACCTGAACCCAACGCTGATTTAGTTCATTCAGATCAATGTCGTATGAAATAACACCTATATCGTACTCGCCGTCTTGTATGATGTATTCTTTTTCAATATTCAACCCTTTATCGTAGTATAAAATCGGTTTTGTGGTGTCAAAAGGAACAGTGACGATACCGCTAGCCGGTATACCGTTATCTTGCCCTCTCGTCACAGAAGTTATGGGATAGGATTGATATTGACTATCATATAATACGAATTCCACTTTATATATCTTGTTCGGATCACCTACTCGAACTGACAAATCAATCTCGCCGGATACTCTCATATCATCTTCAGGATACAAAAGTTCCATTTCATACATGTCTGATCCCTCACCGGCCTTCACGTACTCAAATGCTCTAAATGCATCAAGTATGTAGTTATAGCTCGTATATGTAGTACCTGTTAGCTTCCATGAATGTGGATAATCTTCAATGCAAGTAGCAATTTCGTTGGGACTTCGATCCGGTAGGACAGACATATATATGGCCGCTACACCACTAACAAATGCCGCCGCTTGTGAAGTTCCGGACATAGAATCATATTTTTTGCCGGTGGTTTCCGGAACAGTGGACAATATATCTACTCCGGGTGCTCTTACAAAATTTACAGAATTCCAATATTCGTTAGAAAATGACGCATTCTTATGTGTACGGTCAGTTGCACCAACCGCCAAAACACCCGGTAAAACCGCCGGATAAAAATCTTCGTTTTCTGCTCCATTGTTTCCGGCGGCAGCAACCACTAAAGCTCCTTTATTCTGAGCATACTCTACCGCTTGAGCCAATGTCATAGGATAATCCACAAGGCGTGCACCTAAACTCAAATTTATAATTTTTGCACCGTTGTCCGCAGCCCATCTTATACCCTGTGATATATCATACATGGTCCCGGTTCCTGTTTTGTCCAAAACCTTGACCGGCATTATTTTAACAGGAAAACTTCCGGCAATACCTGCAATTCCTATTTGATTATCCACCTCAGAAGCAATGATGCCGGCAATATGGGTTCCGTGGCCTCGAGAAGAATCGTCCGCTACATTATTGCTATCAGATGCACCGGTGATCAGATTTCTACCTGAAACCACCCGGTTGATCAAATCCTCATGTTTAACATCCACACCGGTGTCAACAACCGCTACAATCACTTGCGTCGGTGCAACAGGATCCCCATCAACCGGATTCAAAAGATCTTCTGCATATGCCCATGCATCAAGGGTAAAGACTTCTTCCACACCCCACTGCTGTTGGTAATAGAGATCGTTTGGTACATAGTTTGAATCACCATAAAAACATTGGGTTGTAAATATGTAATTTGGTTCTGCATATAGAACATTAGGATCCTTACGGATGTCTTCCAAGGCCTCCTCTACTGTCTGAGATTCCGGAATATTCACGAGTGTGCCCGTCGATAAACTTTGGCTGATGTTAAATCGACCGGGCTGATCGTTTTTGTAAACGACTACGATTTCATTGATCTCGTTCGTATGAATCGGACCTTCAGTAACTACATTTGCCTTTACAACATCACCGTAAGTATACAAATTAGACGGTGTCACTGATACAGTTAAAAAGACCACGATCAACAGAAATACAAAGGTCTTTAGAATCCCGCTATTTTTCCTTCTTTGCCTCATAACCTCATCCTCCCGAAAATTGATATGACTTCACCCGTATCCCTATATACTTTTACAACTTTATCTATTTTCCCTTGATTGTATAATATACTATTTCGGCCATTTTTTTCAATAGTACATTAAAATTTTACCATAATTCTATAATGTTTTTTTATAGATTGAAATCTTACAACAGTTCGAAAAAAATCCGAGAGTAATATAGGTACATTTAAAGCGATACAATGCCAATGAAAAGTTTGAGCAATGCAGGCTTGAAAGATTGAGTACTTAAGATACATCAAAAAAAAGTGTCCGGTCAATTAACCGGGCACTTTTTATATTATTTCAATGAATTATCTTTATTGTTCCATTTGTTTGCCTAAGAAGCCGGATGCAGATTGAGCCAACTTGGTTTCCACTTCACCCATATGGGAGTCCGGTTCTGTTGAGAGCATGATGACAGCACCGATCGGGTCACCTTCTGCCACAATGGGTACCACAACCTGAGAAGAGTACTTTTTACTATTCGCATCTCCGGATAATATGCTCACCGGTTTTTCATCCTTGGAAGATACAACCACCAATTGTTTTTCTTGAATGATTCGTTCCAATTCATCACTTAAAGGTTTTGAGTAATAATCTTTCTTATTGTCACCTGAAACAGCAATAATACTGTCACGATCTGCAATACAAGTTATGTGACCCGAAGCATTATGAAGAGACTCAGCATATTGGATGGCGAAATCACCCAGTTCACCGATTGGCGAATATTTCTTTAAAATGACTTCGCCATCTTTGTCCGTAAATATTTCTAAGGGATCTCCCTCCCTGATCTTCAAGGTTCTTCTGATTTCTTTAGGTATAACAACTCTCCCAAGATCATCTATTCTTCTTACAATACCCGTTGCTTTCACGCTAGTTACCTCCATATTGTTAATCTATATGGTTATTATTTATATTTTGGAAGGATTTTATTCATACTCATTTAAATTTTATCCATCAGTTCCGGTTTCCATTTGAGTAACCAAAATATATCTGTCATGTATTAATTATTAACATATTTGGAGTGTTTTAAACATCATAAAAGGGGCTTAACGCCCCTTTATCAAAATTAATCAAAATCTTGTCTTATCTATAACTTTCTTATGCTCCTGCGAATAATTCTTCAAATTCATCTCCGTCGATCTTTTCTTTTTGTAACAATGTTTCAGCGATTACCTTTAATTTGTTTAAATTTTCGTTCATGATCTGTAAAGTTTGTTCATATGCCTTGTCAATGATGGATTTTACTTCACGGTCAATGATTGCAGCATATTCATCACTATAATTACGTATATGACCATAGTCCTTACCAATGAACACCTCGTCATCTTCCCCGCCAAATACCAAGTTATTGAGCGTCTCACTCATACCGAATTTGACGATCATGCTTCTAGCCACCTTATTGGCATGTTGAAGATCGTTTCCGGCTCCCGTACTGATTTCACCTAACACAACTTGTTCGGCCGCCCTTCCTCCTAATGAAACAATGATACTTTCCATTAGTTGAGAACGGGTATAGAAGCTTTTATCCTCTTCCGGCTTAAATACAGTATACCCGCCTGCAGTTCCTGCAGGGATGATGGTCACCCTGTCCACTTTGTTAAAGGTGGATGCAACCCGAACAGCGATAGCATGACCCGCTTCATGATAAGCAGTCAACTTTCTTTCGTGATCAGATATGACCTTGCTCTTTTTTTCAGGTCCGATTTGAACTTTGAAAATGGCTTCCTTGATCTCACTGTTTCCAATTTCCTTTTTACTTTTTCTTGCGGATAATATCGCCGCTTCATTCATCAGGTTTTCCAAATCGGCACCGGTAAAACCCGGTGTTATTTTTGCAATCTCCCCTAAATCCACCTCCGGTGTCAAGGGCTTCTTTCTGGCATGAACCTTTAAAATAGCTTCTCTTCCTCTAATATCCGGCATACCGACATATACCCTGCGGTCGAAACGACCCGGTCTTAACAAAGCAGGGTCTAAAATATCCGGTCGGTTGGTGGCAGCTAAAATGATAACACCTTGATTAACACCGAAACCGTCCATCTCCACCAGCAATTGGTTTAATGTCTGCTCCCTCTCGTCATGTCCGCCGCCTAACCCTGCTCCTCTGTGACGTCCCACTGCATCAATCTCATCAATAAAGACGATACAAGGAGAATTCTTTTTGGCCTGATCAAACAAATCACGAACACGAGATGCACCGACACCTACGAACATCTCTACGAAATCCGACCCGCTGATGGTGTAAAAAGGCACCCCGGCCTCACCGGCCACAGCTTTTGCCAACAAGGTCTTACCTGTCCCCGGAGGGCCTACCAATAAGACACCTTTGGGGATTCTTGCTCCTACATCGATAAATTTGGAGGGTTGCTTAAGAAACTCTACAATTTCCTCCAATTCCTCTTTTTCCTCTTCTGCACCGGCTACATCGTCAAAGGTCTTTTTCTTATCCTCGTCACTCATTAAGCGAGCTCTGCTTTTTCCGAAGCTCATGACCTTGTTGCCGCCCCCGCCTTGTGCTTGCTGCATGAAAAACACCCAGAACAACACAAACAAAACAATCAAAATCAATGGTGAAATTAATGATAACCACCAAGGTGCGGTTTTTTCAGGTGCATAAAAATAGGAGAATGCACCCTCCGGTGTATAATAACCGTCCAACATAGTACTGAAATTCTCAATCGAACCGAAGTTGACAATATATTCCAGGTTGCCGTCCGGGCCGGGAGAATACAACTTAATATCAGCGTACGAGTTGTTTATGACTATGTTTTCAACATTTTTGCTTTCTAATTGATATAATAAATCGGAATACTTCATTACTCCCGGAGAAGTATCCGACCATAATATGCTAAGTATGAATAATATAATGATCAATAATATTATATAAAATGTTAAACCTTTAAAATGTTTCAATCTATTTTCCCTCCTTCATGAAAGGGTTGGTTTCAAATTTTTGTATATTCAGTTCTTCCTATCTTTATTGTTCCCGTAAAACAAATAAAACACGTGTAAATCGTATTTCCGGTTAACAAATATTTGTTTGCTTATTGCTTACAAAAACTTATTACACATAATACCATAACAATATTAATAAAACAATGATCTAAACTATTGTTTCTTTTTTGTTCATATTTTTGGTATAGATCTCCGGCTTCAATACACACACATCCGGCAAGTTACGATAGAATCCGTCATAGTCCAAACCATATCCTACTATAAAGTAATCCGGAACCTCCAAACCGATAAAGTCCACTTTCATATCCACTTTTCTACGTGAAGGTTTGTCAAACATCGTACATATTTTTATGCTTGCAGGCTTACGGGTATTTAACAATTGTTTCAAGTGGGACAACGTCAAACCGGAGTCAATTAAATCTTCCACCAATAAAACATGTTTTCCGGCTATATTGGTTTCAATATCCTTTAATATCCTGACGATACCGGATGATTCCGTGGAGTTTCCATAACTGGACACGGACATGAAATCCAAATTGACTCTACATTGAATTTCACGAACCAAATCAGCCATGAAAATGAATCCTCCTTTCAAAACACCTACCACAAGAATTTCATTCCCCTGATATTCACGAGAAATTTCCGCACCTAACTCTTTCACACGTCTTGAAATCGTGTCTTTATCCACCAATATCTTAGCGATATCATTGTACATTAAAAATGTCTCCTTTCGATTCATAGAAAGTCAGTTTTAGCACCGTTTTGGTCTGATCAGTCACCCTGGCCAATTCCGACCTTCCATAGCCGACCACCCACAAAATGCCTTCACGCCCTTCTATCAAGGGAATCATATCCCTTTTTTCTTTCTCCACCTTTTTATCAATTAAATAGTCTTTTAACTTTTTTGTTCCCTTTAGTCCGAAAGGCTTAAAAATATCACCCTTTTTTCTATTGCGAACCGTTAAATCCGTTCCGGTTTTATCTATGTCAAAAAACTGTACTTGCACTCCTGACAACAGTCGGTAATCAAAATTTTTATCATTCGGTAGAACTTCGGACTCCACCTTCCAACCGACAAAGTCCACTGTAACAACTCCGGGTATAATTAATGGTTGTCGAATAGGCAAATCGATATTTTTCACATGATTTTGTTCCACCGATAACCTTCCGTATCGAAAGGTTGCAGTAAATTTTTTCGGTAACTCCAAAGAAGACGGGGACTCTTTTTTGGCAAGTTCGATTAATTCGTTGACATGATAGCTTCCGTACCCGTCCAATGAACCGATACAATCGTTCAGATAAAAACGAATCACTTGCCGTTTCAAAGCAATTGGATACTCATTAAAAAGAGTACAATCAATCACTTTTTTATCCTCGTAATCTTTTCGACAGGACTTGTAAGCTCTTTCACCGGATTCCTTCAACCAATTCAAATCATCTTCCAACAGTACTGTCGTTTGTAATATTTTGTGTACAATATCGGTATTCAATGCTTCATTGATAAAAGGGATTAAATGATTCCGAATCTTGTTTCGTGTGTAATCACAATGAAAGTTAGTATCATCAATTTGATATGCCAACCGATTTTGCTGCAAGTAAGTCAAAATATCATCTTTGTAAATATCCAACAAAGGTCGGATGATATCACCGTTGACTCTTTTGATGCTGCAAAGGCCTTCCAAGCCTGTACCTCTTTTCAGATTAAAGAGAAAAGTTTCAGCCACATCATTACTATTGTGAGCGACTGCAATCTTATAGGGAGCTCTCTTCCCGCCTATTTCCCTGAATGTATCATAGCGTACCTTTCGACCTGCCTCTTCTTCAGATACTTTCCACATTTTTGCAAGCTTTGGGACATCCGCTACTTTGCTAAAAAAAGGTATTCCTAATTGTCGCGCGAAATTTTCCGAGAAATTCATATCTTCATCGGCTTTTGCACCTCGAATCTTATGATTGATATGCACGGCCGACAACTCAAACCCTAATTGATCCTTCAACCCATGAAGAATGTGGAGCATACACACTGAGTCCGGTCCTCCGGACAATCCGCAAATCAACGTATCCCCTTTATTGATCATGGAATATTTTTCAATGGATTCAAGTACACATTTTACAAGTTCCGTCATCTTCTTATCTTAAAATCGTTTTCTTATTGAAATCCCTTTCCTAAATTTGCAAACTTTGTGTATTCACCAAACCACCGTAATTTTATCGTCCCCACCTCACCGTTTCTGTGTTTGGCTACGATACATTCCGCCACATTGGGCTCTTCCGACTTCTCCTTAGTGTAATAATCATCACGATAAAGGAAAATTACTATGTCAGCATCTTGTTCAATAGCACCCGAATCCCTTAAGTCACTTAATACCGGTCGATGATCCGAACGTGCCTCCGGAGCTCGACTCAACTGCGATAAAGCTATTACAGGTACATGAAGATCCTTCGCCATGATTTTCATGGAACGAGAAATTTCTGAAATCTCCTGTTGCCTGCTTTCCTTCCTGCTTGAACTTGATATGAGTTGAAGATAGTCAATCACCACTAAGTCCAATTTACCTTCCGCCTTTAATCGAGTGCACTTTGCCTTGATTTCATTCATGGTGATACCTGCGGTATCATCAATATAGATCGGTGTTTCAGAAAGTTTCCCCATTAAAGTGATCATATTGGACCAATCAGACATATCCAAGCTTCCGGTTTTTAATTTGTTGTTGTCCAGGTTGATCTCGGAAGATATAATCCTATTAACAAGTTGTTCCCGGGACATCTCTAAACTAAACATAGCTACTGATTTGTTTTTATGTACTGCGGCATATTGCCCGATATTGAGCCCGAAAGCGGTTTTTCCGCTTCCCGGTCGTCCTGCTACCAAAACTAAATCCGAGTCGTGAAGCCCATTTAGCAGACGATCCAAATCAGTAAAACCGGTGGGGACTCCGGATAACTGCCCATCATTTCTAGACAGCATATCAAGCATATCCACGGTGGAGTTCAATACCGTACGGATATGCACGACGCTTCCGGATTCTCTTCCCATGGATATATTCAGTACATCCTGTTGTAAAGAATCCAGAATTGTGGAAAAATGATCGGTTTCTTCATAAGCCAAGTTAGCGTTTTTTGTACATACCGATATGATTTTTCTTAATATAGAGCATTTTTCAACGATCTTTGCATAATATTCGGCATTTGCACTGGTTTCCACTCCGCTGACCAAGGTTGCCAGGTATTCGATTCCTCCGGTTTCTTCGTGAACACCTCGTGCTTTTAACTTGTCCGCTACAGTAATCACGTCAATAGGTTGACTATCCATAAACAAAGCCAACATGGCATTATAAATTTCCCCGTGATCCTTTCTGTAGAAATCAGTGTCCTTTAATATATTAATCGCAACATACATGGCACTTTGATCCAATAACATACAACCTAGAACACCCTGTTCTGCTTCAATGTTTTGTGGTGGAATTCTTCCTGTGGTCTTATTTGCCATTTTTTGTTTCTAACCCTTGACCTTAACCGATACGATAAATTCTGCATCGACACCGGTGAATAATTTAGCAGTTATTTTATGGTCACCTACAGTTTTTATGTTATCGTCCATGATAATTTTCTTTTTATCTACATTCATATTCATTTGTTGTTTTAAAGCATCGGAAACATCTTTATTGGTTATAGAGCCGAATAACTTACCGTTTTCCCCTGCCGTCGCTTCTATAACAACCGTTTTACCGGATAGTTTGTCCGCAATAGATTTTGCATGTTCGGTATCTCTTGAAACTTTTTCTGTTTCGGCCTTTTTCTTACTCTTCATAATGCCAAGGTTTTCTGCAGTCGCAGGTACAGCCATTCCCCGAGGCAGCAAGTAATTTCTTGCATAACCGTCTTTACACTCGACCATATCTTCTTTCTTACCCAAGCCTTTTACATCAACTTTTAAAATAACCTTCATAGAAAACCTCCAGAACTCATTCATCCTTAAAATAGATCGATTAAAATAGCCTCTTCCTCACTAAGCTTTACGATGGATCCGTCATAAGGACAAGTCAATTATACCATTAACATTTAGTCCGTGCAATTATCTAGCCTTGTCGGCA
>CALCRE010000173.1 GCA_937894465.1 uncultured Clostridia bacterium | reverse complement strand
AAGAGCTAAAAAGCCGACAAGCGCAACCATCATCGCGGATTTTAAGATCACGGATTTTCGTCGGACTCTTTCAAAGAAATTGGATTTGCACTTATGCCTGACTATGCTAAACAGCCATGCATCACAGCTCTCGGAAGCAACTATTGCAAGTTTTCAACCGGCAAAAAGCGTGGGAGCGCCAAATGAACTGAAAAAGGTGCTTTTACGCAGACAAGGAAAGGATCTTGATACACTTTTTACGTCAGTGATTGAACCTTACATAGAAACTAGAAATATTACATTCATCCAAGAGGCGGATGTGCGATGCATAGAAGGTGTGATGTTGCCCTCCGATTCGGTTCGAGGGGTAAAAGTCACTCTAACAAACGGTAGAGTTGATTATATCGTATATAGTACCAATAAATTCGTCTTGTTTGAAGTGGATCACTCTTTCATGTTCCGTGGAACGATTGGCGTTTATTCTATAAAAAACAACGAGGTGGTTCTATCTTATATAAACGACGGTGATATCATCGGTGGGCATCAAGGGTGCCTTTCTTCGGTAACGGGTCAAATCATTGATTTTACTCATGATTTAACAGAGCAAAGCACCATAATGATCCGCACGAAACAAAACATTGATCCTAATCTGCTGGCAGGGCGATATATCTATGTAGATAACAACATTTTGGATAAGGGAGAGTATAACAGCTGTTATGAAATCCAAAGCGGGGAATGCCTCAATGAAAATATTCTTTTGCATCTTGGAAACTCATCCCTCATCCGAGGCTACATAGATCAAAAAGACTTTGGTAAAGGGTATGTGTATTATGTAGCAGAAGGAATGAAGTTTCACATCCCTTTGAGTTTTATAGCTAAGTAAGTGTAATTTTTGTTTAATGCAAAAAAATAAATCAGTAATAAGGAGTTTATAATGATTAGAGTAGCAGTAATCGGACTTGGTCATCCTCATATTTTCTCTATGATGAAGCAACTTCAAGCCGAGCCGGAATTTGATATTGTTGCCTTGTGTGATCCGGATGAGCCGGCAAATATTGAACGCGCTCAACAAATGGTTCCCCAGGCCAAGTGTTACGAGGACGAGAACCATCTTTATGGCGATCTTGATTTTGATGTGGTTTTATCCTCTGCAGCCAATGGGAAAAAAGGCGGTATTGCGCTAAGAGCGCTACGGGCAAACAAATCCATTGTTTTTGACAAACCTTTGGTCTCACGTCAAGAGGAATTGGAGGAGATCAAATCCCTCTTGTCTAAAAACTCGGAACTAACCGTAAATCTGTGGTTGACCTGCCGTTATGCCAAGGGGTATTACACAGTAAAGAAGATGATTGATGAAGGAGTCATCGGAGAACCGGTTCATTTATACTTTGTTCGACCCATGCGTTTGGCTCCTCAAAATCGTCCGGAATGGATGTTTGACCAGGAACAATATGGTGGAATATTAAATGACATAGGTGTTCATGATATAGATTTGGCGCGCTGGTTTACCGAGAGCGAATGTAAATCTGTATTATCTGCCAACACAGCATCAGTAAAATTTTCTAAGTATCACATAGAGGATGCGGGCAGTGTCTATATGCAAATGGAAACCGGAGCTTTAGCAGTCATTTTCGAAAGCTGGCTTACGCCGGATCAGTTCCCCGCTCACTCGGATGCTCGTGTCATGGTTACCGGAACTAAAGGGATGATCGAAATGGTTCAGTACCCTGAAATCACCGTTAAATTGGTTTCCGATGATCTTGAACCTCAGATTGTACCATTACAAGAACCACAGGAAAACCAGGCACAGGAGTTGTTGCATGTATTACAGAAAATAAAAAAGCAGACGTTGCTAAGTCCCTATGATGCAATCAAAACAACGGAGCTTGCCTTGGCAATACAAAGTCTGGCTGGGAAAGGAAAGAAAAATGAAGAAAATTGATATTCATGTTCATACCAGAAAGGTACATGGTGTTCCCTCTCTTGCAGGAAATGTGTTTCCTACATATGATGAATTGCGTCTCATGTATGACAAATTGGGGATTGAAAAAGGAGTGAATCTCCCATTGGGAATGAGTGGTCCGGAAGGCTCCAGTCAAATCATTACCAATGATGAGTCTTATGAGCTGGCATCTTTGTATCCTGAAACCTATTATTGGTTTTGTGGTGTGGATCCCCGTATTGGAGGCAATACCCCCAAGACTGACTTATCATATTACATAAACTACTACAAAGAATTAGGTGCTAGAGGTGTTGGAGAAATTACCGCAAACATCAATATGGATGACCCTCGAGTACTGAATCTATTTCATCACTGTGAAAAATGCAAAATGCCTGTTACGATTCATGTTGGAAATCCCGGCTTTGGTAGCTACGGACTTATTGACGAAACTGGATTAAGGCGTTTGGAGTATATATTGCAACAGTTCCCAAAACTAATTATTTTAGGTCACTCTCAACGATTTTGGGCAGAAATATCGGAAGACTGTACAACTGAATCTCGAAACGGATATCCTCCCGGAAAAGTTGCACCCGGAGGGCGTGTTATTGAACTGATGCGAAGGTACCCCAACCTTCATGGTGATCTGTCTGCAGGAAGCGGTCACAATGCCGTAACACGAGATCCGGAGTTTGGTTACGCATTCTTGGAAGAGTTCCAGGATCGTTTATATTTCGGTACCGACTTCACAGACCCAAGACAAATCGATCATCCCTTTGCCGGCTTGTCCGGTTGGATGGATCAAGCTTATGAAGGAGGAAACATCTCTCGCACAGTTTATGAGAAGGTGTGCCGCAAGAATGCTCTACAATTGTTAGAAAGAGACATGACAATCTAGACCTATTGAATAGTAAGTTCTTTAGGAATGTGCTATTTAGTCAAAACCGCCTGTTTTCAGGTGGTTTTGAACTTTTACATAATATGGAGTTATGGACGAAAAGGAAATGGTCATGAAAAAATATATTTTGAAGCTGTTATCACTGTTTATGGGTTTTATGATATTCACTGCTTGCCAAAAGAACCACAACATTATTGAAGAATCGAAAACGGATATCACTGTACCGGGTATCGTTGACGAATATGATGTGCATGGCACCGGTTATGAATACGATGTGCCGTTTTACCTAGCTGATTTATTCTGTTTGGAAATAGAAGGTGAAATCAATGATGCTCATACATTGTTTGATCAAATACCTTCAAACAAAATATCCCGGAGGTTTCATTCCGGAGAAGACCTCCAAGTCAAGGATTCTTTCAAGATGATCAAAGATGATCAGTTCTTGTACATAAAATTGTTTTATGAAAAATTACCCCAACTCAATAATCTTTCAAGAAGTAAACAACACGTCATTTTATTACAAGAGGCACAAAAAAACGGTTCCATTTTGGTCACCAAGGTCGTTTATGAGCAAGAATGGTCAGTATCCATTGATATAAAGGGAGCTTCATCCGGAACGATACCCTCAGTGACGTCACAAATCCATGAATCTGACACAGGATATGATTCTCTTGTAAAAATACCCTTGGATCAATTGAACCTTAACTTGAAGCAATTACAGATGAATGTCATGAGGATTGATTGGGGTGCCAATCCGGTCACATCCTACTTTCCCATTGCAAACTCCTATTTTTTTGATTATGCTGACAACAGGATTGGTTTAACCCTTCTTTTAAGTGGCCAAGGACGAATGATCGACGTTCAGTACACTAAAGAACCAACGGATTTTGTAATCAAACAATCAAAAATCAGACTTCATTGCATCGGTACAAACAAGCAACAAATCATTGTCGAAGGGACTTATTCTGATTACTCATTGTCATGGCAATCCCCACAGGGAAATAGAACTTACCTCCCGTCAGATCTTACAAGAACAAATGGTAAGGATGTATTGACTTTTGACAACCCTCCTATCTTAGAAGAAGGGATTTATCGAATCCGGTTAGGAAACAAGGATAATACTGTTTTATATGTTGAAAAAAAAGCCTTCATAGAAGCGGCAAACAACAATATCACCATAGACGAAGTTGAAAAAGAGGATGTTGACATCTCTTCCTTTAGCGACAAGGCAAAGCTTTTATTAGAAATCGTTCCACCCTACCCCGGTATCATGAACATACCGGATCCGAAAGACACGTCCCTTCACCCCTCTGATCTGTATTCATACAGTATTTCGGACCCTCATCACATCAAATCCAAGAAGACAGGAGATTTGTACCCCAATGTGAATTATCCGGAAAAAGAAGTATTCCGAGTAGACAACAAAAATGAAACCATAG
>CALCRE010000172.1 GCA_937894465.1 uncultured Clostridia bacterium | reverse complement strand
AAATAAGTCAATGTAAAATTTACTTTAATAAACTATAGATTTCCGGATCCAGGACTTACTTATTGGATTATGGTCAATAATTTCCGATCATTTCCCTATATGAAAGGCTTGATAATAGTGGTGCTTATGGGACATAATTTTGAAAAGGATAGAAAATGAGTATGCAGGCATTATATTCAGAAAAATACGTTGGTTCTGATTTTATATGATATAATTTAATCAATAGAACGATATTAGATGTGGTTTCATAAAAAAAACTGTATAAAATTTTTTTCAAGGTGAAGTATATGGGCAACAGAACTGAAGTAAAACAACTGTTTAGAAATTATAAAGAGTGGGCCGGAGAAGAGTTTCAAATTATGGGGTGGATTAGAACCATCCGTAGTTCCAGTGTATTCGGATTTATTGAATTGAATGACGGATCATTCTTTCAGAATGTTCAAATCGTATTCGAAGAAGATAAGATTGATAATTTTAAGGACATTGCAAAGCTCAATGTGGGCTCTTCCGTCTGTGTAATCGGTGTATTGGAAGTAACCCCTAATGCAAAGCAACCTTTCGAGATAAAAGCCAAAGAAATTGAAGTAGAAGGAGAAAGTTCCCCTTTGTATCCTTTGCAGAAAAAGAGGCATTCTTTTGAATACCTAAGAACGATCGCGCACTTAAGACCGCGTACCAATACATTTTCAGCTGTATTTCGAGTTCGTTCGGTGATGGCACACGCTATTCACACTTTTTTTCAAGAGAGAGGCTTTGTATATGTACACACGCCGATTATAACCGGTAACGACTGTGAAGGAGCCGGTGAAATGTTCAGGGTAACAACACTTGATCCTACAGATCCACCGAAAGATCAACAAGGGAATGTGGACTTTTCCAAGGACTTTTTCGGTACAATGACCGGTTTGACGGTTAGCGGACAATTAAACGCCGAAGCCTATTGTATGGCTTTTGGAAAAGTATACACCTTCGGGCCGACTTTCAGAGCGGAGAATTCTCACACAGCCCGTCATGCATCGGAATTCTGGATGGTTGAACCGGAAATTGCTTTTGCAGATATCAATGATGATATGGCTTTAGGGGAGGACATGCTTAAATTTATAATCCAATATGTTTTAGATCACGCTCCGGAGGAGATGGAGTTCTTTAACAACTTTATCGATAAAGGTTTATTCGAACGGTTGGATAATGTATTGGAGTCTAAATTTGATAGGATTACTTATACCGATGCCATCAACATTTTACAGGCTTCCAAGAAGGAATTCGAAAACCCGGTTTTCTGGGGATGTGATTTGCAAACGGAGCATGAACGATTTCTGGCTGAAGAATACTGTAAAAAGCCGGTCTTTGTCATCAACTATCCTAAAGAAATCAAAGCATTTTACATGCGCTTGAATGATGACGGCAAGACAGTGGCGGCAATGGATTTATTGGTTCCCGGCGTCGGGGAAATTATCGGAGGCAGCCAAAGGGAAGAGCGCTTGGATATATTGGAAGATACCATTTTACGACTGGGTATGGATCTTAAAGAGTACGAGTGGTATAACGATTTGAGACGATATGGCTCGGTGAAACATTGCGGGTTCGGTTTAGGCTTTGAAAGGGCTTTGATGTACATGACCGGGATGACGAATATCCGGGATGTGATACCCTACCCGAGAACTCCTAAATCAGCGGATTTCTAATGTATGCATATACATGTAAAATATAATAAAGAAAGATGGAGGTAGCACAATGAATGAATTAGCTAACACAAAAGCAATGGATACTGTAAAAATTGCAGACGAAGTGGTCGCTACAATAGCCGGTATAACCGCACTGGAAGTAGAAAATATCAGACTGAATTTAAGTGGTGGCTTGTTAAGCAAGAAGACATCTGCAAAAGGTGTGAAGGTTGAGTCAAAGGAAGACGGACTGTATTTGTACATGAGTGCAACTGTTAAATACGGTTGCCAGATTCATATTGTTGCTCAAACATTGCAACAAAGAGTGCGTAAAGCTGTGGAAGACATGACCGGATTGAATGTTTCATCAATCAATGTCAATGTAACGACTATTGTCAATGATGATCTACCTGTTGAAAGTCCGGCTGTAAGTGATGAAGAATAGGTTATAATACCATTCTCCTCCCTCCCTAACAGGAGGGTTTTTTTATTGTTATTTTTATTTTTCTATTTATTTTATTTGATTTTCATTATGCTATGCTATAATAAAACGGATAAGATGTAGGGCTTATCGAAATGAAAATACGAAAGGCGGTAAAACCCGGTTACCGAAGGTAACCCGGGAACCGAGTTTTTATGATAGTAGATAGTTTATCAAATGCAAAAACATATTACGGAATATCCGAGCCGATTAAGAAAGCACTCCAATATCTGGAGACACACGATTTGAGGGCTATGGAGCCGGGCAGATACGAAATTGACGGCGATGCCTTATTCATTAATGTCGGTTCGGAATATAACCCAAAAAGTGCTGACGAAGGAATTTGGGAAGCACATCGTGCATATATCGACATTCAATATGTCATTGAAGGTTGCGAATATATGGGATATGCCGATATTGAAACATTGTCCACCGCCGAAGAATACAACCAAGACACCGACACTACGCTTTTCGAAGGAAAAGGTGATCGTATTTTGGTCACAGAAGGCGACTTTATTGTGTTTTTCCCTCAGGATGGACATATGCCGGGTATTCGAGCCTGTATCAATCAAAAATCAAGAAAAGCAATTATCAAAGTCAAAATCTCATAACAATTTCGGACGAAAGCTTTTGTCAGCTTTTGCCCTTACTTTTCCTACGGAGGTAAGCTTATGTCAGATACAAGACCAAATGTTGTTTTAATCATGGCAGATCAGCTACGAGCTGATTGTTTAGGTTGTTACGGGAACACAGTCATAGAAACTGAATTCATTGACTTTTTGGCATCAGAGGGCACAGTGTTTGAAAACGCATACAGTCCGAGCCCTTCTTGTGTTCCTGCTAGAACATGCTTGATGACCGGAATGAATCAGTGGAACACCGGCATTATGGGAATGGGGGGAGGCCAAGGAAAGTCAACTGATGGCTTTTTACATACATTGCCGGGTGAATTGGCCAAAGCCGGTTATCACACCCAGGGCATCGGTAAAATGCATTTTTCACCTCAGCGCTCTTTATGTGGATTTCATCATACCGTCATCGACGAATCCATGCGTAAAGAAGAAAAGCATTTTGTATCGGATTATCATGCATGGTTCGAGCAAAACAAAACCGGAGATTATGGCCCTGTTGATCATGGAATCCCCTTCAATTCATGGATGACCAGGCCTTTTCAAGCTCCTGAGTTTCTTCATCCCACCAATTGGACTGTCAACCAGGCGATCAACTTCTTAGAAAAAAGAGATCCCACTAAACCCTTCTTTTTGAAAGTTTCTTTTGCACGTCCTCATTCTCCTTATGACCCGCCTCAATGGTATTATGACAAGTATAAGGAAAAGGAACCGACGGAGCCCTATATGGGGGACTGGGCAACTGTTCATGATGACATACAAGCCGGTAAGAATCCGGATGCGTGGCACGGAAGAATACCGATTGAAAAGGTAATGGACGGCAGAAGAGGGTATTACGGATCCATTCACCATGTCGATCATCAAATTGGCAGGCTAATGCAATTTATGTCCCGATACATGAAGAACGAAATGCAAAACACCCTGTTTATATTCACCTCCGACCACGGAGACATGCTAGGAGACCATTTCATGTGGCGAAAGACCTATGCTTATGAAGGCTCTGCAAGGATTCCTTTGATTGTAAAATTGCCGACGAAGATGAAAACAAAGCAGGTGGCTGTCAATGACAAGCCTGTGACACTGTATGACATTATGCCCACGGTTTTGGAAGCAACCGGAGTCCAGATTCCGAAAACGGTGGACGGGTTAAGCCTTCTTCCTTTGACCCAAGACCGGGATGTTCCTTGGCGGGATGTGGTCCACGGGGAACACAGCACTTGCTATTCCCAAGAAGAAGAAATGCAATTTGTCACAGATGGCAAATACAAATACATATGGTTTCCAAGGACCGGAAGAGAACAATTCTTTAGGTTGACGGAGGATCGTTCCGAGAGCAAGGACTTGATCTGTGATCCGGATTATTCTGACAAGAGGGAAGAATATAAAGGCAAATTGATTGAAATATTACGAGCGAGGAATGCAGGGCTTGTGGATGACGAAGGACTTGTCGTTCAAACAAAACCTATCATATCTCCCGAGTATGCAAAAAGGGTAGGTGTTTAGGCGATGACGGACAACAATCCATGCAAGAAGAACGATTTGGCATACCGACAAATACATTTGGATTTTCACACAAGTGAGCACATCGGTTCAGTAGGTCAACTGTTTGACGGGGAGCAGTTTGCTCGAACGTTGTTCGATTCCGGTGTTAATTCCGTTACTTGTTTTGCAAGGTGTCATCACGGAATGTTGTATTTCGATTCGAAAAAGTTTCCGGAAAGAGTTCACCCCGGACTTCGCAACAAAAATTTATTAAAAGAGCAGATACAGGCTTGTCATCAACACGGGATTCGTGTTCCGGTGTATATTACAGTGCAATGGGATTACTACACAGCTATGCATCACCCTGAATGGTTGTGCATGAATGAAGACGGTAGCATTAGCGGGTGGAAACCCTACCAAGCGGGATTTTATGCAAACTTATGCGTGAATACAGGGTATTTGGACTTTTTAAAGCAACAAACCGCTGAGGTGTTGGAAATGTTCGATGTGGACGGAATCTTTTTCGATATTGTAAAAACGGTGGATTGTTCATGCACTACATGTCGAAAAATAATGACGGATTTAGGGTTGGAACCTTCGGACAAAGAACAACGGATGAAATTTGCCGATATTTCCATCAATCGTTTTAAGCAGGAGATGACGTCTTTTGTTCGTGAATACAACAAAGACTGTTCCGTTTTCTATAATACGGGGCATGTAGATCATACCATCCGAAATTCCCTGGATGCATACACTCATTTGGAGCTGGAGAGCTTACCCGGAGGCGGATGGGGATATATTCACTTTCCCATAACCATGAGATATGCTAGAAATCTTGGTAAGGATTGTATTGGGATGACCGGTAAGTTTCATACTACGTGGGGTGATTTTCATTCCTTTAAAAATCTACCGGCATTACAGTTTGAAGTTTTCCATATGCTTGCCTTGAATGCAGGTTGCTCCATAGGAGATCAATTGGAACCTGACGGTAAGCTTTCGCAACCGGTTTATGATTTGATCGGGAAAGTGTATCATTCGGTGGCTGAAAAAGAACCTTGGTGTGTCAATGCAAAGGCAGTAACTGAAATCGGAGTTTTGGTCAATGAAGGACATGTAGGTCATGGACAAGGAGGCATTGATGCTCCCTCTGTGGGGGTTGCTAAAATGCTCCAAGAGGGCTCTTACCAATTTGATTTTATAGACTCAAATACTGACTTTTCCAAGTACAATTTGATCATTTTACCGGATGCCGTAGCTTTGAATGAAAAAATGCAAAAGGCTCTTCAAACATACTTGGACAAGGGAGGAAAGATACTGGCTTCTTATCGATCCGGACTTTCCAGGGGACAATTTGTATCGGATTTCGGTGTGTCCGTATTACCGGATCAAACCACAGACCCTGTTACAAAAGAGGAAGTGTCCGGGAAAGCATACGCTCATAACGCCTATGCCGACTATATTCTGCCTCAAGAAGCAATGGCAAGAGGATTGGATTCTGTTCATTATGTCATGTATATAAAAGGACTTCAGGTAAAAGCTACAAAGGGCGGCAATGTTTTGGCCAAAACCTACCGTTCCTATTTCAACAGGGACTACAAACATTTTTGTTCACACAACCAAACCCCGGCAACCGATCAAGTGGAATACGATGCCATAGTTCAAACTAAGAACACCATCTATTACGCTCATCCGGTTTTCTCGATTTATGCCAAGAAAGCTCCTTTGTGGTGCAAAAAAATGGTTTTCAACGGTATTGATTTATTGTTAGGTAAAAAATTAATCACTCACAACGGACCGTCTACGGTCATCACCACCCTCAATGATCAAGAGAATGAAAAACGGCTGGTATTACATGTCCTGCACTATATCCCCGAGAGAAGATGCTCGGATATGGATATTATCGAGGATGTCATCCCTTTATATCATTTAAATGTGAAGATTGTAACGGAGCGGCATATAACCGACGTGGTGCTGGTGCCGGAGGGGAAAAAGACGGATTATATATACAAGGGAAACACTTTGGAATTTACAATTCCCTATGTATCAGGCCACTCTATGGTGGAAATTGATTATGAATAAGGAGACAATTAATGCAAGGCGGAAACTATTTTAATAAAGACTATATAGCGCAAGTAAGACGAAATATACAGCAATATGATTGGGCAAAAAAGGTGGTGGATCAAACGATTCAAAAAGCCGACCAAATGTTGGAGTTTACCAAATCTTTTTGGTGGACTCTACCCACGCCTCAGGAAATCCCGAGATCGTCCATTCCCTGCCAAGCCAATTTGGGCTGCCCTGTCTGTGGCGAGGAAGTATTGTTGAAATACGGTTCCACAGGTTGGATACACCTTTTAAAGGAAAATCATTGGAAATCCCAATGTCCCAACTGTAAAAGCATTTTCCCTTCCAACGATTTTAAAAGCTATTACGAAAGCGGATTGGATGACCGGGGCATTTTCCACAAGGATTCGGCAGATCCGGTGTTTTTGGTGAACACACTTTATCCGGACAAGGGACCGGACTATTTTGTGGATGACGGGACAGGATATGTTGACAAAAACGGTGTGCGATGGTCTTTTATCGCCCAATATAATCACTACGGTGTTTGGGTGGACATTCATAACATAGGAGGAACGAATAACGGATTGATCATCAACGGGCTAAAGCATTTGAGTGAGGCCTATGTGTATACCGGTGAACTAAAATATGCTTTATATGCTTTAATGATTCTATATAAGGTGGCTATGGTTTATCCGGATATGGATTTGAATGAGTATATGAGATTACCGGGGAGGCCTTATCGTAACAGTGACGGGTTTTCCTTGCAGGGGAAAATTGTAGGATGTATTTGGGAAACATTCACAGCCCGACTGTTTTGTTATGCCGCGGATGCGGTCTTACCGGTTTTAAGAGAGTACCAGGAATGTGTAAAAGAATTTTTAAGTGAATTGGTTCCCGTTGATGCAGATACTGTGCTTGATACCATCGTAAACGGTATTGTGCGGGAAGTGTATGTGGGAATCAAGAATGCCCGTATTGCCGGAAATGAAGGAATGCATCAAGCAGCTTTGGCTATTGCTGCTGTGTGTATGGGTGAATGTGACGAATCCAAAGAATGGCTGGACTTTTTATTCAAACCGGGGAAACGGGTGTTTGAAAAGGATCCTGTCCGTTCCACCGATGCTTATTCCACGGGATGCAACGTTTTTGGCGTTTTGGAAAACAAGGTCAACGGAAACGGTTTAGGAGATGAATGCTCTCCCATGTATAACCGACTATGGATGGTGGAATTTGCACGGCTTGCTGACATATTGTCAGCTTATCCCGGTATTACCGGCACCAAATATGATTTGAAAACCCACCCGGTCATGAAGAAGATGTATAAAAGCTATGTTCCTTTAAATTTGGACAATGATTTTATTCCCAAGACCGGAGACACCGGGAAAACCGGAAACCCCATGAAGATATTCGATGGTGATAATCTCCAAAAGTTCTTATGGCAGGGATATGAAGCTACCAAGGATGAAGGAATACTGGACTTATTCAATCTTTCCTATCCACAAGCAAAAGAAGGAAAATTCGGATATATCGATGTGGAAAAGCCGGAAGAAAAGGCTCAATTGTTACAAGCGGCGAAAGATCCAAATCTTCCCATCCATGAACGGTCACACAATCTGACGGATTACGGCGATGCATTGCTTCGACAAAGAACAAGACATGGCTGTAATGTTCACATGTATTACGGCAGAACAAAAGGTCATGGACATTTGGATAAAATGAATTTTGAAATCATTGCCCACGGAATGAATTTCTCTCCGGATTTAGGCTATCCGGAGTATGCAGAAAATGTTCCTAGTCGTTATCAATGGACTTCCAATACAGTCAGTCACAACACGGTGATGGTGGATCAGTCAGGGCAAAATAACACCGATTACGCCGGTATCCCGTATGGATTTGAGGACAGTTCATCTGTGAAGTTCATTGATGTGGATGATTCCGATGTGTATGATCAAGTTTCCATGTATAGAAGAGCATTGTGTATGGTGGACATCACTCCTGAAAAAGCCTATATCGTCGACTTTTTCCGAGTGGCGGGAGGGGAGAGGCACGAGCTTTCCTTCCATGGGGGAGAAGGGGATGTAACTGTTACGGGAGTGCAACTTCACGCCCAAACAAGAGGAACTCTAGAAGGCGAGGATGTCCCTTACGGTGAATGGATCGGAGGAAAAGGCTCTCAAAGAGGAAACGGTTATTCCTTCTTGTATGATGTTAAAAAGTCCGAAGAATCAAGTGATTATGTTGAATTAACCTATGAGCTTAAAGACACTTGGGGGACGAGAAAAGATATGAAAGGCCAACCATATTTGAAGGTATATATGCCGGGAGACAAATGCAAAACGGTGATGGCCAAAGGGAAACCTCCTACGAATAAAATCGGTAACCCCAAATACTTGTATTACTATTTGGGAGAAAGACAGGGAATTGACTTAGAGAGTAGATTTGTATCGGTTTATGAACCCTTTGTTGACCAAGGTGCAATTCTGTCGGTGGTATCTGTTGAAGTCAACGGTGACAAGAATTCTTTCGCGACCGGTTGTGTAAAGATAACATTGAACGACGGTTCTGTGGATTATATAGTTCATTCCATTGATACGGACAGTTTGTTGACCATAGGAGATCAAATCATATTCCAAGGGGGATTCGGCTATTTAAAGGTTAAAGATGGCCAAGTAAGCCGTGCCTTCATGTCAAATGCAAGCTTGTTGACATACAAGGGTAAAACTCTTTTGGAAAACAAAGAACCATGTTTTACAGGCTCTGTGGTTGATTACCAAAAGCAAATCAGCGAAGAAAATTGGATTGATCTTACAATGGACCAAGAGATCTCTTCATTGGATAGTTTGATGGGCAAATTCATATATATTGAAGGAAACCGTGTGGGAAATGCGGCTTATGAGATTTTGACCGTAGAAAAATCAGAAGATGATTTGTACCGAGTTCATGTAGGTGAATCTGCTGTTAGAGGTTACAAGGAAGCTTGCGACCCGGAAAGCGGGTATGTCTATCGATTCACCGAAGGGGCAAGATTTAAAATTCCTATGTCTTGCGAATTTAAAAGGTTTTAGAAGTTTAAAAGCATAAAAAAAAGTAAAAGCCACAGTTGGCAACCATTTGCAAGCTGTGGCTTTATTCCAATCGCTTTTGGTAATAGTACCAGTTTCGTTCATATAAAAAGGCTTCACAGCATCGTTTAAAAGACATAGATTCATACAGAGCTATGGCATGGGGATTTGTTTTGCTTACTAATAAATGAATACCGTCGTATCCGTGTGCGTAAAGGTCCTTTTCCATGGCTGAAATCAACAGTCTTGCGATTCCTTTTCGTTGGTAATCGGCTCGAACGCCGATTCTTGACAATGAGCAAGCACGTTTTAAGTTACCTGACTTGAGGTTGAGCTCATCGTAGTCATCATCTTGGTTTGCAGCGGCAAGGGCAATCAATGCTTCGTTGTCATAAACACCGTACAAGGCTTTGTTCTGTATGTCTTCCTCCACATCCTCCATGGAGGGATACTCTATACTCCAAGTACAGCCGAAGCTTCCGATCAGGGATCGATAAACGGACAAAGCTTGATCTTTCTCACTCATCATCACTCTTCTTATATTCACCATATCCTCCCAAAAAATCAATGATGATTTCCCGTTTCATAACACCACATGGCGATTTCAACGATCAGCTCCAATGGAATAGGCTTGTTATAGGGGAGTTGAATGGCACCTTTGCTTGTTTTGTATTCTGTAAGCCGTTCTTTAAAATACACAATCGCTTCCTGACCCGGGTATATTCCCAAATGATTCTTAAATGCTGCAAAATGGATGATGTTTCGCTTGTTATGGTAAGTCGGCATTCTCCAGGAAATACGTTCTGTTGCATCCGGCAATGTTGCTCTTAGAGTATCTCTTACCTGATTTAATAAAGGTTGGACTTGCTCCGGCTGTTCCAGGATATATTCATCAATGGTTTGAGGCGGACGATCGCAAAAATGGTTTTGATTTGTATTTTGAAAACTTCGTCCGCATTTTGGACACTTCCACATATACTGCATAACCTAATAATATCGAAGT
>CALCRE010000171.1 GCA_937894465.1 uncultured Clostridia bacterium | reverse complement strand
CCAAAGCGAAAATATTTCGTTTTGGAGGTGATGAATTATGCGTACTACTCAATGCAGAGTTCGGAGAATGCATAAATGAGTATATTAATAATCTTAATTCCGAGATTAAAAAAATGCAGAAAAGTGAGCCGTTATTCCCCGGATTGGCAACAGGATACTTTATTTTGGATGGTAGAAACATACGTGAAGTAATAGATCAGGCAGATGAAATGATGTATGCTAATAAGAAAACACATAACAGATAATATTTTCCACCCTATTTCAACCTTTTAATTAATTTTTCAGGAGATTAGGATCACTCTTAGGCCGATCTTATATGCATAAAGATCAGCCTATAGAAGAATTTTATATACTTTGTTGTGATGAGGTTTTAAAGTTTTCTTATTCAATTATATATACGGCATTCCCGCAACCAACCATAACCTTATCACTTGTTTTGATACAGCAAGCAGGTTTATCAGGTAATATGCCTTCCGTCATAACAACTCCTTCTGATGAAATGACACTGACTTTCCCATTTTCACATACCGCTATAATACGATTGTCAGCGCTGAATAGTTCTTTCACGCTGTCTTTCACATACACATGCCACAAGTGATTTCCGTCAATGTCAAATCCTAGCACGGATCCTTTTGATGTTCCTGCACAGATGAATGTTTGTTCATCGTTGATGAGAACTGAGTTCACGATCCCACCCAAGCTTTTTTCGCATACGGTCTTTTGTATTCCGTTTTCAATGTCAAATATCTTAAAGTTAGCGCCGTAATTATTTCCGGTCACAAGACGGAACTTGCCGTTTCCACCTGTTAACCGGTGAGTTCTTATGGTGCATAACCATCCGCTGACCCATATGTCTCTTTTTAAATTTCCTTTGATATCCCGGACTCGGAACACACCATGACAAGAATCATACTTTCCCGTTGAAACAATTTCCAATTCCCCGTCTCCGTCAATATCCACAATCTCTATTGTATCAGGCACTGTGGCAAAAAGGTAAAAGGCATTGATCATATCTCCTTTTGTATCGAAGATCCTGATATGGTTATCACCGCATCCGGCAACTATAAAGGTGCCCTCCCTGCTTTTAAGATATTTAATCTTCACTATCTGAGGATATGCCAACTCCCATGTGTGAAATAAGGTGGGAATTCGTTTGATCCGTACCTCCCATAGAATGTTACCTTTAAGATCTAATACGGACAATTTATTGTTTCCGTGACCGACTGCAATCAATTTCTCCGGTGCTACATATTCCGTTGCATGAATCTCTTCTTCAAGTGCGGTTTTCCAAACAACTTTGCCGTCATTAACCAAAGCAATATTACCACCGGTCATTCCGCAAATAAATTGTCGTTCATCGATGAAAGTCATGTTTTTAATACCATACGGTAAATCAAACAATTTCCCTATCCCGATCCTTCCGACAAGAAGCTTATCCTGTGATTGCACTTTGTCTTTTTTCATTGAACCCACATGAGCGACAGGATACACATACTCCTTTCCACCATAGGACAATCGCAGCATGTTGCCTGCTATTTCACAATGTATATCTTCTTCATCTCCCCTAGCCGGATGCGCCACGTGGGTAAACGAGAGCTTATCACCTTTTTCCATAGACAGAGAAGAAAATGTGGTCATAACCGATACTACAATCTCCTTGCTGTTATACCGTGCATTCCACATAATATCCGCAATCTCTGGGTTGCCGGATCGGTTATTCTTTTTATCATGCATTCCTCCGTAGTTGAACAATCGTTCTCCATAGGGTATTTCTTCGAGATTCACACTGATATCCGAAGATCCGTACGCCGATAATCTCAACTCATAAAGCTGCTGACTTTTGTCCGTTCTTGTCGATTTTAAGGTGTTTTCTTCCATCCATGCTTTTGCCGGAGTTCTAAAATGTGCACCGATTACGTATTCACCTTTTTGTTCACATATAATCGTGTCATGGAAAACGGCACACAATCCTTTGATCAAGAAAACTTCCCTGACCCAGTCGGTTCCATTATATTTTTTTGTCCTCATTCTTAAATAGTATTGACCTTCTGCAATGACTTTTTGTTCTTCCATGAGGCCATATCCCGGAATATCCGAAGCGTAACCTTCCCTTGCGACAGTCAATATGGAGCAGTTTTCCGGCTCCGGCCAACGGTAATCGTTTTCTTCCACCAACCAGACAACGCCTTTGCTTGTGTAATCCAATATTCCCATGGCATCGGAATATGAATGAATTCCATTGCTGCCAAGACCGTCGATCAATAAAAAGTCATCATTCTCCTGATCCCGGCCGGTACGGATGGATACTTTATCAAAGCATGCTTCATAAGGTCCATTCGGCGGGGTCATAGTCAGGCATCTCCCCTCTCCAGGACTTTTATCCCAAACATCATAAATGCATTTATCCAGTGGAATACATGAAATGGCAGAGGAATCCTTCAGTTCTACCGGTTCGATGCCTGAATCGAACAATCTTATGAAATGAATATCAAAATCCTTGTTTTTCCCTATGAATCGTTGATACAACCATGTCATTTCTCCGTCTTTCAAATAGTGCGAGAATATCAGAGACACAACCACCGGAAACGGACTTTTTACAGAACCGTCCCCGAATGAAGGGATAATCCCATTTTGACCGATGATGGTCTTAATCCATTCTGCAGCTTGCTTTGCGGATGAATTTAAGAACAAATGCTCATCCTGAAAGATCGAATAATTGCATGCATGAACCAATGTAACCTGGTTTGAATAGGAGGAATCGTCACAATAGGGTTTCCATCCACTATTGTTGAATGTGTAGAATACATCGTCGGCAACGGTTTTCCATTCCTTTAAGGATTCGAGCTCCGGATAACGCTTGGTGAAATAGTCGTGCAAATAAATGAGGGAAATGGCACAAAACATTGTGTGATTATGTGCCGGTAAATTCTTGTCTTTACTATGAGGTCCTGCATATCCCATTCCTTCGGAGCTCTTCGCCCAATGGAAAAGACATTCTTCAATTTGACCCCTCAGTTCATCCGGAATCATACCGGAAAATTCAAGAAGTCTCCATATCTCCACATGCCTCATCATATATAAATGAGTTTCTTTTATGAGGTAGTCATGTGTTTTTGATATTTCAATCATTTTACGCCATCCCTCAAGATACGTCTCAAATGGTTTCATATCTCCCGTCAAATAGGAGAACATCCCTATTTCGTACCAGACGGAGGTATGGATTGAAGGAATCAAATCTACTTTTTCCGGCAAGGTTTCATTATTCACCTTTTCCAGGAAGTGTTCACTGTATGGCAAGCTTGTGTAGTAAATATCATTCAAGTAAGGTATCGGGTTTCTTATGTACTCCAAAAATTTGCTTGAGCCCTTTTGCAACCCGACCTCATCCGAATATCCTATATGGATGACATTATGTCCCGTAGCAAAAGGATCAATAACGGTTCTTATATGATAGCCTTCTTTCCCCGGGTAACTCTTGTCGGTCATGGAAAGGTACTTATAGTACATGTACTCAATACATTTGCTGTCTGAGAGGTTTCCGATGACAATCACCGGTTGCTTGCATTGCAACAATACATCGTGCTCGGGATTATGTAATATTTTAACTTTACAATCAATTGCCTCAAATCGTTCTTTTATGGATTGTGCTGCATGCATGCCCGAGGGGATTTCAGGAGCCGCTATAATGATCCCTTCATCAGACGGAATGATCGTCTGCCTGCAAATGCTCCTTCCGAATTGAAGACCTCCATCCGGAGCTTGATTGGATTTGTTCACTGTGTAATCAACCATAACTTACCCTTCCTCCATTGAATTTTCATCCGCATTAGGGACAAATCATTTTCTTCGTTATACAACAGAACCGGTAGTTAAACAACACCGGTTCTGTTGCTGTGCAATTTGCTTATCAATAATCATCAATAATGGTTCTTGCTCTAAACATGTAGGTTCTTAAGGTCTTCCTCTGAGTTTAAATTTGTCTCCCGGATCATACTTTTTATACTCGGGATTGTTGTAAAACTTATCGACTAGCTCTTCAAGCCCTGCTGCATATACTTGATCGATGTATTGTACCCACTCCGTGTTGAAGTTAGCAATTTCACCTTTTATAGCACGGTTTTTGAAATCATTTACCACTGTATTGATTTGACCGGATAGCTTTGCATTCAACTCATTGTATGCCTTGCCCATCTCTTGACCCATGTATATATCGGAAATGAATTTCTCAGGAATACATGCATAGCGTTCATATAAATTGGTTGCATATGCATAACCCGGGAATGTCCAGTATCCGTTCTTTTCTCCGTCATAGGTTTCTTTGTCTGCTGTAGAATAGGTCACCCACAAGCTGAATGTAGCGGGCCATCCACGGAATTTCTCCGGCAAATCTGCTTCCGTTGTGGTGAGCATGGTGCTCATGTAAGGTTCGCCGGCCCACTTCCAATGAGTGCCTTCCAAGCCAAATTTAAACTTGTTGTAATTATCTTCGCTCTCGTAGGTAGTATATTGCAGCATTTGAAGTATACGCGCCATTTTTTCGTCGCTTACTTCACCGCCAAAATAGTCTACTCTGTATACACCCGTTCCATATACATCAATATCGTAGGTACAATTGGTACGTCCTTCCGGACCATTAAGAAGCATACCAATGACAAATCTAGACTCTTTGTCAGTATTAACAAGAATACTTGCCGGTGGGTAGTTTACATATGTAACATTTGAAGGCATCATATAAGCTGTTCTATGAGCTTGCATTATGCCGACTTTGTTAGTTTGGGCAATGGCTTGCCATTCAACTAACCAATTCAGCTCTCCCGGAAGCCTTCTCATATACCCTTTTGTAAGCATATCCGAAATCCAAGCCAAGTAATCCCTGTACGGTGTATAAGCAAACCGAGGTACTATATCACCACTGTTCGGATCTTTATAAAGATATCGCCAATCGCTTACAAAACCGAAAAGACCTTCTTGTGTCATGTTTGTATTATTTGATTCAGGTAAATACACCATACCATATGTATCGTCTTCTCCATTACCATCAGGGTCATCTTCGGTGAACTTTCTCATGATGTCATTGGTTTCTTCGAATGTAAAATCCAATTCACCCACAAATAAATTGTCATTCATCCACTCGAAACCTTCTGTAGAGATTTTAACCGGCTTCAATGTGTCTGTATCAACTTCATAACCGATGGATTCCAACCAATCCAGGTTAACACAAGTCGCATCGTAGAAATATTGTGCTCCACTCATTCCGATATGAGTCAATCCAATATATTCATCCGTTTTGTCCGGTACGAGGTTGTATGAAAATCCAATAGGCATCATCTCCATCAACTCATATTGACCGGGAAGATATTTTCTGATAGCTTCTAACGGTACAGATCTGACAAGTTTCTCCCCATACATTCCATAAGGATCCCTTGGAGATGCCGGCATAAAAAAGAAATCTGGAATATCACCGGCTGCCACCAATGCAGCCATTTGCTCCTTGTTCAGCGAATCATTATGCCAAACTTCAATAGCCACGTTAAACCTTTCCTCAAGTTCAGCTTCATCCCATCTTCCATCCACATGCCTGTCTCCGTATTGAGTCAACCATGTGATTTCCATGAATTCTTCAAAGGGATTTGCTTCAGTGGTGGTCACTGCTTGCGTTGTTGTTGTTGCTTTTGCTGTTGTTGTTTTTCCTGATGTTGTCACATCGGATTCTCCACTTTCTTTAGCACACGCTCCAAAAGTCATGACCACAGAAATTACTAATAATAGACACAACCATCTTTTCATGTTCATCGTTTCCTTTCTTCTTTTTACTATATCATAGCATAGTAATTTTTTATATTCTAGCATTTATTAGGTCATCCTTAGCACAAAACTGCACAAAACAGTCAAACTTTATGAC
Organism: uncultured Clostridia bacterium; assembly: GCA_937894465.1. GTDB lineage: Bacteria > Bacillota > Clostridia > JAAYHZ01 > JAAYHZ01 > JAAYHZ01. The sequence goes on along the minus strand of CALCRE010000171.1, from coordinate 6,201 downwards.
ATTTTACACTACCATGATCTGAGCCTCTTTTCATCATTCTCAATGTGACTATTTTGTACACTTGATAGAAATCAACAAAAATGATAAAATGTCCATGATGTAAATCATATAACTTTCTTTAGATAAACTATTAAAATTAGGATTATTCTCATATGTAAGAAGGGGGAAATATCTTATGTCAGACCAAATGTTGTATGAAAAGCCCACCATACCGGACATCAACTTTCCTATCGCCATTAGAGCCCAACAGACTGTAAAAAGAGGATTATTTCGTCCAAGTCATTGGCATGAGCATGTAGAAATCCTTTTTGTCACAAAAGGTAGCATTATTGTAGAATGCAATTTAGATCCTATCTATGCTTTTGAAAACGATATTGTTGTCGTTAATAGCAATGAAATGCACAAAATTACTAACAATATTGACGGTACTTTATACTATGCAATCATATTTGACTCTAAATTTGTTCTAAGCAGTGTACTTGACTCTTGCGATGTGAAATACATAAACCCCATAAGTAAAAATGACATTGTCTTTATGAACAAAGTTACAGGTGATGCCGAAATGGTCTCTGTTGTTAAAAAAGTTATTTTAGAGTATGAAAACAAAGGCACCTATTTTGAACTAGCGATAAAATCCTATATTTATTGGTTATTGGTATTATTGCTCCGTAATTATACAGAGACAGAAATGTCAGAGAAAGTTTGCCGATATCGTAGTACAAATTTAAACAAACTAAATAAATTATTAATTTACATAGAAGAAAATTATGAGCACCCACTTACTACAGAAGACTTAGCTCAAACTTTTAACACAAGCTGCTCAAACCTACAGCATTCATTTAAAAAATCCACTGGCAGAACTTTGCGTGATTATATAAATAGTGTTCGCATTTACAATGCGAACCAACTCATAAAAAATTCCGACATGTCCATCACGGAAATTGCTTTGTCCGTTGGATTTCAAGACGGAAATTACTTTAGTAGGCTATACAAAAAGCATAAAGGCATTTCTCCATCTTCATATAGAAAGAAAGTGCAAGCATCATCACATAAAACATAAAGTTAGATATTTTTGATTGTTATACATCACAAGTATTTTGTGAAAAATTCAGCCGCCATATTTCCGCCGAAGGAATGACCTCTGGGGTGGATATCCGACCATAGCAAATCCTCCACTCCCGCCGCTTTATAAATTTCCTTTACACCTTCATAACCTTTGAGTAAATCCTGTATGTAAAAACAATTATCATAAATGCCCATGTCGATTAACAAAGGTCTAGGAGCAATGAGTCCCGCTATATCATCGGTATCAAAATATCGATACACATCAGGAATGACTTGGGAACCGCAAAAATTTGCTCTGTCGATCCCAAATCCTGCCCATGAGTTAATATATCCCATAATATTAGCAGCTTTTATTCTAGGTTCGGCAGCAGTGGTAAATGTGGTCATGGTGCCGCCATAACTCAAACCCATCATGCCTATTCTTGAAGGATCAAGCTCTTCCCGTTGTTCCAAATAATCAACACAGCATTTGATGTCCCAAATATTTAGAGTCAGCGTATATATCCCCAGGATGACACCTTTTACAAAGTTGACATTACACGGATCACTTCCCGCCGTAGAATCATAAAGGTCCCGTCTTTCTCCGAAAACCCTAAGATCAGGAGATATGGTTAAAAAACCTGCTTTAGCCATCTGTTCACCGTAGTTATAGTTCATGTTCTTAATGTCTTGGATGTGACCATCCGAGGACCTGATCCCGGCTATAGGATCCTTACCGAATCGGCCATGGCCGTGGCTGCATATGATTGCAGCATTTGATTTGTCTTTTTTCATGTTTTTAGGATATAGGATCTGGCAAGGTACAGACATGAATTCTTCTGAATTGAAAACCACCCTCTCACGAATTAGGTCTCCCTCTTCAATTCGATACTCTACTTCCGCTTCAAGGTCAACTTTCCTTGGGAATTCACCTAACAGCTCCATGAATTTAGGCTGTGCTTCTTCTCTCCACTTGGTCCATTCTTCAAGGCTTTTACCTTTGAACTTCAGCAGAGGTTCATGGTTTTTAATTCTTTCCATCCAATATTTGTGCATCGAGAAATTTCTTTCAGTCATCTTTAAATCCTCCTATAAAATAACTCCCTTTACGGCCTGACGTTCCCTCGCCTTACAGGGTCCATAAGTTCCAAATTGAACAGTTTTTCAGCATTCCCATGTGATACTTTTTGCAAAGTTTTATAGGAAAGCCTTAATTGATTGATAAATCTCGTATGACATAAAAAGCTTTGAATCAAATATTCATCAATACCCCCTGGAACTAGACTCGAATCGGAACCAAACAATATTTTATCTTGGTACCTATCAAAAAACTTTCTGTATACTTCCCTGTCTTCATCATACAGTTGATCCGCCCATCGAAGAAAGAATCCACAACTAGTATCGATATACAGGTTCTTGTATCGGCCAAACAAGTCCGATAGTCTTTCCAATCCCATATGCAATTGATGAGCACCGATGATTTTTAAATCGGGAAATAGTTCTAACACTTTTATTGTCACCTTAAGTAAATCTTCATTATTAAAAGCAATATTTTTTTCTTTGCTTTCAGACCAATAAGAATTTTCTCCTCCCCCATGGTATGGAGATTTACTGACTCTTTGTGTTACATGCCATAGAACAGGTATATGTTTCTTTTCCGCCAATTCAAATATCCGGGACCATTGGTCGTTAAGCCATATTTTATAATCTGCCAATCCTTTCATAATCGATGCATTATGTAGTTTAAGTCCAATGGCACCATTTTCAATGGCAGAATTCAACACTTCCACATTCGGCTTTTCGCAAGGAATGGAAACAAGCCAGGAAATTCTTTTATCTTGTTTACCCATATCCCCGAGTATCTCAAACAACTCCGGATCCGAACCTATGACAAGTACTTTCCCCAAGCGAAACGCATCCAGTTCGGAAAACCACCGGTCAATAAGCTTGTATACATCGGAATGTGTCTTGATCCCTTCCAAGTGGTTATGGCAATCAACCCAATATTCCTCGCTTGGTTGGAAGTGAAAACCCCAACCTTTCGAGAACCCGTTATCTATTCTTGACCTAATTTCTATGTAGGGAGAATGAGGATGCAAATCATCGTTATATATATCCGGCATAAAAGAAACCTCCTTATCAAGAACCAAATGTAAAGATTCGCCTACCACGCTTTTTCTAAGTCTGAAGCATAATATGAATACACATAACCGTCTTTTAGTAACACCATGTACAAAGGACCGCTTATGTCAATAATCAGTCCCTCCCGCCCTCTGTACTTCACACGAACCCGATCCCCTACAGAAAATGTTTTTGCTTTTATTAAGGCATGATTCATCGATGTAATCCGCTAATTCTGTGATTTAAACGGCTGAAAACTGCACACTCATATGAACATCCAATAATTTTCAAACGTACAAATCGTTATTCCATCTTTTCATTCTTTGATGTATAGGTTCATCTTCTATTGATATTATAAATCATTTTACCCTAAAATTGACAACAAAAGAACAGAACCGACATATTTTCAATACCGGTTCCTTTATTTTGCAATTTATTGTTCAGAGCTCAAAAACCAAACTTTAATTCCTCTTTTATGGTCTACCTCTGAGACTTTTTATGACCTATAGCATATAATTGATCGATGTATTGAACCCACTCAGTATTGAAATTTGCAATCTCTCCATTTAAAGTGCGGTTCTTAAAATCATTGACTACGGTATTGATTTGTGGATACAATCATTGCCTTTTGAAACAATAACCGATCGGTTTTGATAGGCGTAACCGCAGGTTGAGTAATTCTACATAGTGAGGCCATAGTGAAATTTATCATACAAGGGGAAATAGAATAGCATATATAGAAAAAACGTGCTATACTGTTTTTGTATGTTTACCAAGTATTTTTGGTGGTTCCGGGATAGACTTAACTATCGTAAAAACCACCGACTATAAGAAGGAGGATGGCACTTCCTCCCACCGCCTAAAGGTGATGGGTTTCCGTGCCTAGTATTATATGAAAAGAATGCTTGCTATGATTTTTGCATTTGTTTTTCTTCTGTCTGTTTTCGTGCCAACAGGTGTTTTTGCAAAAGAGCCTTTCACATCCATTGATGTACCGAAGTGCGAAAAAGCTCCTGTGATCGACGGAGAGATAAAGGACGAGGAATACAAGCTGGTGGCCTCTTATGAGGAAGGCGAACCTGCCTGGAAAAGAGATTCATCAGGTGTAGCAGGCCTGGATGTCAAGTTGGATGTTTATGCCACTTGGGACGACGAATTCTTTTATTACGCCGTAATAGTGACAAACCTGGATCCAAAATATACTCCGGGACCCAATACATATGTTTTTGAACAACCCGGTCTTATGACCGCAATGCTTCGAGATGATCCCACCCTTCCGGAATTTGCAGAGCCTACAGGCGCTGAGAACTGGAGCTGGGATGCTGCAGCGGGAAAATCTTTCGCCAAAGAATGGACAGTTGGTTCCACAAAAAACGATGTTGAGTTTATGAAAGCACCCGGTTACAGCAGTGTGAACCACTTCGGTGCAGTCAGGAACGACCCGAACTATAAGGTAGTTATTACCCACGGGGATGCTGATATCTACGAACAGGCAATTCCTTGGGCCGCAATTGGAAAAACCGAAGGAATTGAAGTAGGTGGAAAAGCAGGGTTTACATTTTCTGCATGCGTCAAATCGGTTACTCTTAGCACCGACGGAAGCTTTATATGCTTTGCATCCGGTATCAGCGAAAAAAGTTTTGAACGTTATGCATTGGTCAATTTGACCGCAAACGAACCTTTCGACAAAGTGGACTTAACTTCTTTTGTAAAAGAGGACACAAAGCCGGCTGAAACATCAAAGGAAGCTGAAACAACCAAGGTAGAGACAACCAAAGCCGCTGAAACAACCAAAGCCAAGGAAGAAACTACTGCCGTGACAACACCGGCCGTGACTACTCAAGTTACAACCAAGGAAGAAACAAAGGCCGTTACAACAGTTCCTTCAGAAACGATCGAAGAGACAAAGAAACCGGATGAAAAAGGCACAAATACAGCTGCCCTCATTGGTATTCCCGTCATTGTAATAGGTCTTGGCATTATAGTGTATCAGTTTATAAAGAAAAAAAAGTAAAGTAACCGTTTAAAACTTTTTAACTTAAAGAGTATAGGATCTATAATATTAGAGCTGGAATTTCCAGTTCTTTTTTTATAGTGCCCTATGTTTCCTAAGTGTTCATCCTTGCTGTAGCACGACAAGAGCACATAAAGTATGATAAAATGTAGTTAATGTATCGAGTACAAAGTTTTATAAGCTCCGGAGATAAATAAAATGGTTTATGATCGAAAAATTATTTACGAATGCTCCTTGAAGAATGCTGATCTGAAATTTAACATTTTAATCGACAGAAACTTCATGGGTAATACCATTCCTTCAACAATGCATAATCATCCCATTTTTGAAGTTCATTACATATGTACCGGGGAGTATTTACTACAAACCGACAATGACAAAATTCAATTAAAAGAAGGTTCATGCTGCATTATTAAACCTAATGTGTATCACACTGTACACGCTTGCTCGGATCATACCAAAAAGCACTGTTTTCGATTTGTTTGTGAAACAGATGATCAAAAGTTACATGAGTTACTTGATCTATCAAATTGGAAAGATCATATTTTCATATATAAAGATATCGCAAAAGAAACAGAAATAATTCAAAACATCTTATCTGAATTTAATACCAGATCATTCGGATACTTAACCTATATTGACAATTTACTCTCCTTACTTTTAATCAATATGCTTAGAAAAGTAGGCGGCAAATCCTTCTACGATGAATCCTTACGAATACAAACCTTGAAACGATACACAGTCATTGATGATTTCATGTATGCTCATTTTAGGAATGATGTTAGTCTTGACGATTTGGCAAAGTATATTGGTATCAGTAAACGGCAGGTCAATCGAATCATGGTACAATTGTACGACTTAACGTTTACACAAAAGATAACACAAATGCGGATTATAGAAGCGAAGAACCTGATTCTTTCAGATGAAAATATTACAAACGAAGAAATTGCGGAGACAATCGGATATAATGCATATTTCGCTTCAACGGAACCCCTGTTTCGCGTTAGCGGTGTGAGGGGTTC
>CALCRE010000170.1 GCA_937894465.1 uncultured Clostridia bacterium | reverse complement strand
AAAAATATCGTTTCGCTTCCAAAAGTCCAAAACATTTTTTTCCCTGTCGACAAAGTTAAGCTCCTTGTCTACCTTCTTGTACATGATCGCAACCTCCGTATCTAGTCCCGATTTTTCGGGTTATCTCCATAAAATAAGACCTTTCATCCAAAGGGACGAAAGGTCTGTTTTCCGCGGTACCACCCAAATTATTTTATAAAACCCTAGTAACAACGAGTTATTAAAAATCACTTTTCAATGATAACGGTGTTAAACCGTTCCCCTCTACTGCTATTTCGAAAGGAAATCTCCCGGATGATCTTTCGGATGAGTGTCATATAACCGTCTCACCATTTGGCTACTCTCTGTGAAATCCAATTCAACCTACTTTTTCCGTTCTACGATTTTTGATATATCTACAAAATTATATATCCATATTATATCATTGTCAAGAACAAAAAATTTCATACCTGTCATTCTCCGAAAGCTGTAATGATTTCTTTCAATTGCTCTCGAATCCGGATGTTTTGCGGACATTTGCTTTCACAAGTTCCGCATTCAATGCATTCGGCCGGTCGGGAACCTGTCTTTTCATTCAGCCCTACATCCTTGTAAAGCCTTCCGGCATAATCAGACATTCCGTAAACCTTATGATAATTCATAATGCTGAAAAGCTTTGGGATATTGATGTTTTGTGGACAAGGCAAGCAATATTCACACCCTGTACAATACAAATCCGCCAACCCCTTTATTTCGTCCAAGGCTTTTGCGATTCTTCCGGTTTCTTCTCCGCTCAATGGTGTGGAATCGTTTGCAGTCCGGATATTTTCTTGTACCATTTGTTCATCACTCATACCGGACAATGCGCATGTAACATTTGGATTACCCAAAACAAAACGCAATGCCAATTCAGGTGTGCTTGCCGCTTCCCTACCGAACAGGTCTTTGAACACTTGGGATGGAGCAACCAATCTTCCACCGGCCACAGGTCCCATGATAACAACACCCAATCCTTTTTGATTTGCATATTCAATGGCATCTTCGTTGGCGCGGTCCAACAAATTGTATTGGCACAACACCGATTCAAAAGCACCGGAGTCAATGATTTTTTTCATGACATCCGGATGATCATGGAATGAAAATGAAATATGCTTAATCAGACCTTCTTCTTTGGCTTTCATGGCATCATCTAACAAATCGAATTTTAAAACAATATTTTCCCATGCATTGTCTGTGAGATAATGAAAGTGATAAAAATCGATTGCCCCTACGTCCAACCTCTGTAATTGCTCTTCCAAAAATTTTCTGTAGTCGCTTTTTTCTTTGATCCGGGAAGTGGGCACTTTAGTAGATACAAAAACTTTATCCCTGTATCCGCCTTTTAGGGCCTTTCCTAATGTTTCCTCACTTTTACCACCGCAATAGCCATATGCAGAATCGAAATAGTTGACACCTTGATCAATGGCCTGCCTAATCATCTTAACGGATAATTCTTCATTGACAATCTTTCCATTGTCAGTTTCGATCATCGGTAAACGCATACAACCGAAACCTAAAGCCGATAGTTCCACTCCCGTATTCCCAAACTTTCTGTATTTCATGGTGACACCTGCTTTCTCAAGTTATTCAAAATCTATTTCCACTTAAAAATAAAATGCTTACTCACCGAATACACTGACAATTTCCTTTAATTGCTCCCGTATTTCGATGTTCTGTGGACATTTGCTTTCACAAGTTCCGCATTCAATACATTCAACCGGTCGTGCACCTGCTTTATCAGTTTTTCCTATGCCTTTGTAAAGATCCTCAGCATAATCAGTCATTCCGTAAACCTTATGATAATTCATGATGCTGAAAAGCTTTGGTATATTGATGTTTTGGGGACAAGGCAAACAATATTCACATCCTGTACAATACAAATCCGCCAATCCTTTGATTTCATCAAGAGCTTTTGCAATTTTGTCCATCTCCAGTTTACTCAAAGGTGAAGAGTCGCTTGCAGTATTGATATTTTCTTGAACCATCTGTTCGTTACTCATACCGGATAATGCACAAGAAACATTAGGATTGCCCAATACAAAACGGAATGCCAGCTCCGGTGTGTTGGCGGCTTCCCGACCGAACATATCCTTGAACACTTTTGAAGGAGCGACCAATCTTCCCCCTGCAACCGGTCCCATGATGACAACGCCCAATCCTTTTTGATTTGCATATTCAATGGCTTCTTCATTGGCTCGATCCAACAAATTGTATTGGCATAACACCGATTCAAATGCACCGGAGTCAATGATTTTTTTCATAATATCCGGATGATCATGGAATGAAAATGAAATATGCTTAATCAAACCTTCTTCTTTAGCCTTTATTGCATCATCCAATAAATTGAACTTCAAAACCACGTCTTCCCATAACTTATTGTTTAAAGCATGGAAATGATAAAAATCAATTGCACCTACATCCAATCTTCTTAATTGCTCTTCTAGAAATCTTCTGTAGTCTCCTTTTTCCTTTACATTAAAAGTAGGCATTTTGGTAGAGACATATACTTTTTCCCTATATCCGCCTTTCAACGCCTTCCCCACGGTCTCTTCGCTTTTTCCTCCACAATAACCATATGCCGTATCTATGTAGTTTACACCTTGGTCGATGGCATCACGTATTATCTTTATGGACAATTCTTCATTGACAACTTCACCGTGATCCGTGTCCAACATGGGTAAACGCATACAACCGAACCCTAAAGCCGAGACATCCACTCCTGTATTTCCAAACTTTCTGTATTTCATAATAAAACACCTGCCTAAAAAATATTACTTATAATTATACCATAAAATCATATGAGACTATGTTTCAATCCTGCGAATTATTTGCTATAATCTATGATATGATATGTTGCTTACAAAAACTGATCTGTGAAGGAGACCAATTATGAAATATCGTTCACTGCCAATGATTATATTTACAATCCTTGTTTTTCTCATCGGAAGTATTATTATATTTTCCTTTATTTATGCACCGGAAGTTGTTGTAACAGCCGATGATGCATTCAAAACATTGAACGTTAAATCCGGTACATTTTTTACTATCGAATTGGAGGCTACTCCTTCCACGGGATACACTTGGAGTTTTAAAATTACAAACGACGAAGTGGTTCAATACATCAAAGACGAGTACATTCCGGCAAAAGACACGGAAACATTGGGAGCATCCGGATTACATCGATTTGTATTTCGCGCTATGAGCGACGGTGAAACTTCTATAAAAATGCAATATGAAAAATCCTTTGCAGACTCAAAAGAGCCTGCACAATTCAGGGATTTTAACATAAAGGTCAAATAATTTATCGTATACTGAGTATCAGGTCGTAAGCAAATTCCAATTCTTCAAGGGTACAGTGGGCTTGAACAAAGTGGCTGGTACAAAACAAAAGGTGCCCTGATTTGAACAGACCGATAATTCTTTCTATTTCACTTTTCAGATGCTCCAGTTTGCCGAATCCAATGGTGGTTTGCACGTCTAACCCCCCCATCAGGGCAAAGTGGTCTTTGTATTTCCTATGATATAAATCGTAGCTCATACCGGCGGATTCTTGGTAAGGATGGATGACATCATAACCTAACTTCACAATACCGTCCAAAACCTGTGTAATATTGCCGTCACTGTGCAAACTGACATAAGTACCGGTTTGTTTTACCGCATCCACAGTAATTTTGTGATAAGGGTATATTAATTCCCACCAAGTATCAGGGCTAAAAAGCAAAGAATTTTGTGCGCCCCAATCATCCGAAACGTGGATCATATCTACACCTAGATCTATACAATTCAAAGCAAATTGACGGTTCCATTTTGCTTGTCGTTCATACACAAGCTTTAATTCCTCCGGATACAAAGCCAAAAACATCAAATGATTTTGAATGCCGAAATAATCGTTATTTGCTTCGAATATACCCGGAGTTTGTATATAAACAAACCGTCCCCTTTTTTCTTTGTGATGCTCAATAGCCTTTTTAACGTTTTCATACTTGGTATGATCGTTCACATCTGCCATATCCAATGACAATAAGCTCTCCGGGGTTATTTCACCATTACAAGATTTTTTTAATGCGGTAAACTGTTCCCGGTTGAAACAACCGGGGCCACCGAATAAATGGGCAAAGTCAAACTCGTATTTGTCTTCAAATTGCTCCACACTACCGTATTTTGCAGATATGACATCCTTTAAATTTTCTTTAAGCCATCCATATACAGGGATCTTGTCCGGGGCTTTCCCCTCTATAACACACTGAACACGTTCTTTTGACAACATAGGATATGATCCTCCAAACTTTATAATCCGAACATTTTTTCTTTTAAATCCAAATAATATAAATAGTCCTCGGTCTTTACATTAGGAGGACATCTGTGATCACAAAAAGGAATGTATCCTCCCCTTTCCACATAGGGTACCAAAGACTCCAAGTATTTTTTTATCTCAACTTTCCCTGAGCCTAATGCCATTTTGTCGACTCCGCCCATGATTCTCAAATCTTTACCAAACTCATCCAAAAGTTCACCTGGATGCGCACAACTGTTGACTTCATAAGGGAATAGACAGTTGATGCCACCTTCCATTAAATACGGAAGAATTGGACGTACGTCACCGTCGCAGTCGGTGTACCATAAGTCAATACCATGTGCTCTTAATTTCTTAGAGATTCTTTTGTATCTGGGTGTCACCACATCCTTAAAAAAGTCCAGTGTGACAATAGGTCCATGGTTGAAACAAATATCTTCCCAGCCGGAAGCAAAATCAAATTGAAAATGAGGCAATACTTGATCCAAAAAAAGTTCCACCAATTGGCAACGGGTCTCCACCATATCCTCCACCATATCGGGATAATCGTAAATCGCGTAGGCCAGACCTTCAAAAGTCAGCATATCACGGACTTTACCGATCATGGAACCGCAATTTACCCCCAGAGGATAATCACGATCATCAGGAAAGCGTGCCTTGAGTTTATTTATATCCACAACACGTGCGGGATCATCCAAGCGCATTCTTTCTTCCTTGACCCTTTTCCAATCCTCCGGACTGTTGATAGCCGACTTGATAAAATGAGGTATGGTATCATGGCGATCCTTCGGAACTTCAGCAATCAAGCCGTCACCATTTTGAATGATGAGCTTTCCGTCTTTCTCCCCGATGGTTTTGCTTTCAAACCAAGGATGCAATCCGTCGACACCTGAGACCGTCTTAATGGTATCAAACTGAAAGAAGATATCCGCTTCATAATTATTCTTAATATTATGATCTATAAAAATATCCCATGTGGTAAAGTTTTCGTCCCAATAACCGAATTCCATATTGAAACAACGATCGATGGGCTTATAATGCATTTGATTGTTGAACCTTTCTCTGTCGGTCATGGTTCCTTTCCATTTCTCACGTATTGGTTTTATCATCACAAAACTCCGTTCTTCCATGTTAAATCAATATTCTGAATATGATATTTCGAACCACATTAATTAATAAAAAAACTATAATCGGCGAAAGATCCACCATCAAATTGGATCCGACAGAGGACTTTGATATCAGGTTTCTGACGGGGCCTAGTATAGGTTCTGTCAATTGAACTAATATCATTATAATGGGATGATCTCTTCGAATTGGAAACCAAGATAAGATTATCCGAACAAAAATCAAACCTTCAATAATTCGCAAAAGTATGTCTAAAGCAGCTAAAAATAAATGCATGTTATCCTTTCATTATAAGAGCAGGCTATATTATTTATTTCATCCAAGAAAATGTTGCGTTTTCATCCTGCTCGGATGTATAAGGTTGTTCGTCTTCCCCGGTAACGTCCACGTTCTTAGGAGCTATGATAAAAATACTGTTTGTTACCGTATGAATATTTCCTTCCAATGAGTATGTTGCACCACTTAAAAAGTCGATGATTCGTTGCGCTACATCCCGTTGCAAATCCTCCAGATTGACAACTACGGGGCGTTTACTCTTTAGGAAATCACAAATGGTAGTTGCTTCGTCATAGCTTTTAGGTTTCTTTACAATCAATTTAACTTGCATATTTGTATGTACGCTCATGACCTTATTCCCCCTTTGTCTTGTAGGATATTTAATCGGCTCATACTCGACGCCTTCGGCAGTATCCTTCTCATCACCGGTCTCTTCTACTTCTTCGATAATTTCTTCTTCGTAATATTCATCTTGGTCTTCATACCCGATCACATTCAATATCTTGTTAAAAAGTTTTCCCATCTTTTCCTCCTGTCTTTATGTCAGCCTTACACCGTATATGAACGTTTTCCAAATATGGCACTGCCTATGCGAATCATGTTTGCCCCCTCTTGTATCGCAATGTCATAATCATTGCTCATGCCCATAGATAAAATATCCATATTGATATTATCAAGTTTTTCTTGTTTTATGTCAATATATAAGGAGTGCATTCTTTTGAAACATTCCCGTATATAGTCTTTATCTTTTGTTTTCGGACCGATGGTCATCAAACCTTTTACTTGAATTCCCGAAAAATTTGATACTTCTTCTAAAAATCCGACTACTTGGTTCACAGGTAACCCGAATTTTGTTTCCTCCTCAGAAATATTGACCTGAACCAAGACTTGTTGTATACAATCCTTTTTACGGGCCACTTTGTCGATTTCCTTTGCTAAGTCCACAGAGTCGAGAGAATGGATCAATGTAACCTCTCCGGCGATATATTTGGCTTTGTTTTTTTGCAAGTGACCGATCATATGCCATTGGAGATCCTTACTCATAGAATTCATTTTTTCAACAAGTTCCTGAACCTTATTTTCACCAAAAGAGCGGACTCCATATGAATATGCTTCCTGCAAAACTTCTACGGGAAATGTTTTTCCCACAGCAATGATTTGAATATCATCGGGACTCCTATCGGATTGAATTGCACATTCTTTAACTTTATTTTTCATATTCTCAATATTTTTTCTGATCTCCGTCATTTTTAATTCAATACCTGCCCTTCCTTGATATTTCTCGGATCCAACACAAAAATATCATAAAGATCGATTTCGTTGCTTTGTATAATGGCGTATTCGCTGTTCTTCCCCGCTATTTCCACCTCTTTGAAGGAAGCGAAGCTATTCTCGAGAACAATAATTTTTGCTGTATTGTCATTGATGTCAAACAAGGAAGTCAAGGGAACTTTATACCCCTTATGAGCGTCGCATACGATTTCAATATCCAAAAAACGTTCATCCGATAATCTTTCCGGTTTTTCATCCATCACAAGCACTACAAAACCACGACCGTCAGGATCTTTTCCGGTATAATCCAAAGTGGCATTTGCGATCATTCCTTTATTTAGCATCTTGATTTGTATGGTACCTGCACTTTTTAAGCGATCTATGGTTTCTTGATCCGCTTCGGACAATATCCGGTATCGAAAATCGGTGATCACCTTCACAAAAGGTTGATTCTTTACCACTTGATAAGGTACCTGATTAACAGCCTGATTGTATTGTTTCCTTAAAGCATCTATTTGTTTCAATGAAACGGAAGAATAATCCCCAAAGTTAAGAAATTGTTCGGTTTGATCGATTTTATAGGAAACAATTCCGCTTTCGCCGGCATAGATTGACTTCTTATTATTGCCAATGGCAGAATCAAGAACATTAATTTGATCCTGCAATACCTTTTCTTGCGGTGAAACCAAAAGAGGTACTGAAGACGAAAGATACTCCCCGGTGATCATATCTTGAAGGTTTTCAGCAATGGTTGTTGTTCCTAAAGTAAAATTCTTCGTGCTTAGATTCGTTAAATCCCGCAATTGTCGTCTCATATCAACACTGATATCCACCGTAAGCATATTAAGTTCCTCTTTGGCTACAACGGCTTGTGAGCGAACCTTATACAGCTCTTTGGCCTTTTCTTGCCTTTGATCAAATAAAGATAGCACCTCTTCTTTCATAGCCACGGCAATTTCAGCGTCTTTGGAGACTTTCGAACCTTCCGATAAAGACGGAATGAATTTACCGTTTAGATCCAGAGCATAAAAAAGCTCGTCCCTTAAGAGAACACCTTGTGCCCTCACTGTGTAGTCGATGTTCCCGTACTTGATAATATCGGTGGGGACGCCGCGGTCATAGACCCAACGCAAAAAGAAAACTATATAGACGATAAATAGAAACAGAAATATCAGTTTACTCTTTTTCTTTCTCTTCTTTTTCACGTGTTACCTCCGTAAAAAGCGTCACAGCAATTTTTTATCAAACATCAACTTCATAGAAACCATTAAAGCCAGCTTCACATTTTCATAAGTAAGCCCACCCTGTAAGTATCCTGTGTATGGTTCTTTGATGGGTGCATCCATGCTCAACTCCAAGGATGATCCTTGAACAAATGCGCCGGCCGCCATAATGACCTCATCGTCATAGCCCGGCATAGCCCATGGTGTTGGCGTCACAAAGGAATCAACCGGGGAACCGGTTTGAATACCCTGACAAAATGTAATCAATTGTTCTTTGTTATCAAAATATAAAGACTGAACGATATCGTTTCTTACATCATCATATTTCGGATAACTTTCAAATCCGAATTCTTCGAGAAAAGCTGCAGCAAAAACCATTCCCTTAAGACTTTCGGCAACAATGTGAGGTGCCATGTATATTCCTTGATATAGCAATCTTGGATCACCTAACGTACAACCGGTTTCTTTCCCTAATCCGGGAACATTGTATCTTGATGCGGCCATTTCGATGATTTCCGATGAACCTGCGATGTATCCTCCGGAAGGAGCCAGTCCGCCTCCCGGGTTTTTAATCAAGGAACCGGCAACCACATCGGCCCCTGCATCGGTAGGCTCTTGTATATCGGTAAATTCACCATAACAATTATCTACAAAAACGATGCAGTCCTTGTTTATGGATTTTACTGTTTTGACTATTTTTCCGATCTCCGATACAGAAAGTGCCGGTCTTCTCAAATATCCTTTAGATCTTTGTATAAAGACCATTTTGGGGTTGCGATCCATGGCGGCTTGTATAGCTTCATAATCCGGTGTACCGTCTTGTCTTAATTCTATTTGATTGTACGATACGCCGAAATCTTTCAAAGAACCGGTGTCATTTGATCCTTCCCGAATTCCGATGACTTCATCTAATGTATCATAAGGCTTGCCGGTAACCGATAACAAAAGATCCCCCGGTCTCAAACAGCCGAACAACACAATGGCAATGGCATGGGTACCGGTTGTAATACTTTGACGAACCAATGCATCCTCTGTGGAAAATAAATCGGCATACAACATCTCCAATGTATCTCTTCCACGGTCATTGTATCCGTATCCGGTAGATCCTTGAAAATGAACCTCGCTGATTCTATTTTGTCGAAATGCGTTTAATACCTTGATCTGGTTATATTCTTTAATATTGTCAATCCCTGCGAATACATCTTTGGCTTTTTCCTGAGCTCGATCCGACGCATTGAAAATGTGTTCCGGTATTTGATAATATTTTGTATAACAATTATCTTGTTTTATAGATTTCATTTCTTGTTACTCCATGATTTTTATCTCTTTAATAACCACTATTATACACCAAAATTTCGGATAGGCAAAAAGAGATTACAGTAATTTAAATTATATCAAGCCGAATGGTTTCCCGAATGTCTTTGGGTAATGGAGATTTGATTTTTACAGTCTTGTTCGTTATGGGATGATCAAATTGTATTCGATGGGCATGAAGACATTGACGGTTTATCTTAACGTTTTCCTTTTCTCCATAAAGAGTGTCTCCTGTCACGGGATGCCCGATACTGCCCATATGTACCCTAATTTGATGAGTGCGTCCTGTGAAAAGGCGAATGTAAACCAATTCAAAATTTTTATATTGCTTTATAACCGAATATTCGGTTATGGCATCTTTTCCTGTATCCGAAACTTCATGTTCGATGATACTTCCGGGCTTTCTTCCGATTTTTTTTGTAATACGATCATAAGGTAACCATAGGTGTCCATCTGTTAAAGCAAGATATTCTTTTTGAAAACGTCCGTTTTTGCCTTGGATCTGCAATACATGTTGCACATAGCTGTTTTTTGCGAATAGAACAATGCCTGATGTGTTTCGATCCAACCGGGAAACCGGTCGAATGGTGTATTCTTCATTTTGACAGATCTGGTATTGACGAATGATATTGGCAAGAGTTCCATTTTCTTGAATTGTTAAAGGGTGAACCAGCATAAAAGCTGGTTTGTCCACTGCGATCAACCACCGGTCTTCATATAAAATGTTCAATTCAACATCATAGGCCGGTAAATTAGAAGATCCAAAACCGCTGTGTAAAGATAAACCAAGGTGATCACCGGTCTGTAATTGATCGGATAAATACGGCATCCTTCCATTCAACGATAAACCTTCTTCCTCGATGATATGACGAATCAAATCAGTTGAACAAGATAATTCTTTTTTTAAAAAGGTTCTTACATTCATACCGCTATACTTTTCGTCAATGATCCTTTCTAAATCCATTTTCTTTCCTCTTCCAACTTGAAAAATGAAAACAGCTGCCATATAAGACAGCTGTTTTATGATTATAATGTGTTATCCTAAAAAGAATTAACTGTGTCTGAAGAAGTTGAATCCGCCTAATTTTTCCGGATTTCCTTCGTCAACCTTTAACAATTCCTTGTAGTTCAATGCAGCTTTCTTAAATGCATTAGCACTTTGCTCAATCAGTTCTTTGTCCATATGCTTGAACCAAGGGATTGAATATGTCATTGAACCGATCTTTTCGGATATAGGCAAATTCTTGTCGAATTCACGAACGTCTCTGGAAGCGTTTGCGATTCTTGTGGGTTTTCCATGGCCATAAACGTCGATTGTATGGAACAACGGATGAGTATGAAGCGCCAAGTTACATCCCGGAGATGTGGAGCATCCTTCTGCGCGAACAGCTTTACAGAATGTTGTTACTGACAAGCCGCCCAGAGCTTCAGAATCATAAATACCGTGTGCTGCATACCAACCACCCATGGTTGAACCTGAATCCTTCGGAGGTCTGTGTGCGATGATACCGGGAACACCTTCCAACAGATCCCAGAAGTAGTTCATAGCTTCTTGGATTTTTACAATTTGTTCATCATAGTACTTGATTTGAACCAAACCTACTGCTGAACTCATTTGATGCATACGATACTTGTAACCGCCTAAAGGTAATCCACAACCTTCCTTCAAATATTCAGTTTCGATGAAATCAGGGCGATATCTTCCGTAGTGACCGAATGCAACTGCTCTTTCATAAATTTCACGATCGTCTGTGGTTAAAATTCCGCCTTCACCTACTGCAAAGGATTTACCGGACATTAACGAGTAACCGGAAACATCACCGAATGTTCCTACTTTTTTGCCTTTATACAATCCACCGTGAGCGTGTGATACGTCTTCAACAACTTTTATGTTGTGTTTCTTGGCAATTGCCATGATTCTATCCATATCAGCAGGATATCCCATATAGTGAACAACAACAATGGCTTTGGTCTTGTCCGAAATCTTTTTCTCAATGTCATCCGGATCAATGCATAGAGTTAAGGGGTCTACTTCTGCAAATACAACAGTAGCGCCTAATGAATATGCTTGTAATCCTGAAGCCCAATATGTGATACTGGGCATGATCACTTCGTCTCCTACGCCGACTTTACAAGCAAATAAAGCAGTTTGTAAAGAAGCGGTACCGGAGCTGAAGCCCAATGCATATTTT
This sequence comes from uncultured Clostridia bacterium, assembly GCA_937894465.1. Classification (GTDB taxonomy): domain Bacteria; phylum Bacillota; class Clostridia; order JAAYHZ01; family JAAYHZ01; genus JAAYHZ01. Next base: position 9,527 of record CALCRE010000170.1, on the reverse strand, counting down.
GTGCCTTCCCATTTTGCATATTCTTCTTCGAATTTTTTTGTAACATCCATGCCGGACATACTGCGATCTCTTAATACTTTAATAACCGCATCCTCATGTTCTTTGGTGATAATAGGCCATGTAAATATGTCACCGGCTTCCTTCGTAACGGCTTTCGTTCCACCTAACAGCGCTAACTTTTCTGTCATTATAACTTACCTCCTGAACAGTCTTACCATATTTTAATAAAATATCGCTCTTTTAAAAAGCAATAATTTATAACAAAACTTTTTTACCGGTTTTTTCGGATTCATAAATCGCCAATATAATTTCAATTGGCTTCTTGCCTTCATATTGATTTACTTTAGGATCCCTGTTATGAATCAATGCTTCGGCCATATCATCAAGCTGCATAATATGTCCTTCAATACCGAAATTAGTAGGGTTGCTTGCTGAATCGAGTTTCCGTTCCTGATCGCCTTCTTTGATTTTTTCAGTCTCCCCTTCAATATCCCATAATGTTATGGTATCTTCTACAAGCGTTATGCTTCCCTTTGTTCCGTTAATCTCAAATTTCCTCGGTATACCGGGATAAACCGAAGTTGTTCCTGTAATGGTTCCAATGGCTCCATTCGCGAATTCTACAACAGCGACAGCAGTATCTTCCACTTCAATGTTTCTTGCTAGTGTCTTTGCATGAGCAAATACACTTTTAACAGGTCCCATTAAGTATTGTAATGTGTCAATGCCGTGGATGCCTTGGTTCATCAATGCACCGCCTCCGTCAAGTTTCCAAGTTCCTCTCCATCCTCCCGCATCATAATACTCCTGAGAACGGAAATATTTCATTGAGACGTCTCCAATGACCAATTTTCCTAATTTACCTGAATCAATGGCTTCTTTCGCTTTTAAAACATTTTCTTTGAAACGCATTTGTGAAATAACTTGCATTTTTACATTATGATCCTTACAAGCCTTCAATATATCGTCAATTTGTTCATATGTAATTGCCATTGGCTTTTCAATGATAATATGCTTACCGGCATTCGCAACCTTAATTGCATCAGTCGCATGAAACCCACTTGGAGTACATATTGAAATTATTTCAATGTCATCTCTTTTTAACAATTCTTCGGTGCTGTCTACTGCCATGCAATGAAACTGTTCCGCAAATCTTTCAGCTGATTCTTTTCTAACATCTGTAACGGCAATCAAATCATATTTTCCTGTAGCTGCAGCAGCTTCGGCATGCCATTTGGATATTGTTCCGCAACCTATGATGCCATACCCAAATTTTTTTTCTATCACTTCAATACCTCCAAAGATAATATTATCTAAATCTAATTATATCATACAATATCAAAACAATTAATGTAACACAGTTTAATTATTTTGTTTAATTATTTAATTATTTTTAAGTCTTTTAGAGGATATGGTTCAATGCCGAAGTAAAATCATTGATCAGTGTGTCCACCTCTTCTAACCCGATGGATACACGAACCATAGTACATCCTTCTTTTTTACCATTCCATTGGCAATCATTGGCATTTAACATAATATAGAGGCTCTCGAATCCTCCCCAACTACAGCCTTCCTCAAAATATTCCAAAGTTTTCAGAGCAGCATGAACCCGGTCATAATCTCCGCGAATCATTAAGCTGAGTAATCCCGATGTACCCTTCAAATATTTTTGTACCAAATCCTTTTGTTGATAATCATCCGCTCCTGGAAAAAATACATGGCTGACATTCGGATGGTTTTTGATACCATGATAAAACTTCATACCGCTTTCTTGATGCTGTTTCATCCTTATAGGCAATGTTCTCAAGCCTCTTGTTAACAACCATGCAGTGTGAGGGCTAATGGAGCAACCTAAATTGGTTCTGGTGTTCAAAACAGCTTTTTCAAGAGAGAGATCCGTTCCGGTCACTGAACCTGCAATCAAGTCGCTGTGACCGCCCATATACTTTGTGCAAGAATGAATCACTAAATCCACACCGAATTCAATGGGCTTTTGAAACATAGGCGTAGCCCATGTGTTATCCATAAGAACCAATAAATCATGTTCTTTCGCAATGTTACATACTGCAGAAAGATCCGTCATGTCAAAAACAAGAGATGTGGGACTTTCCAAGTAGATTAATTTGACATTTGAAGTAATGGCATTTTTGAACTCATCAGTACAACCGGCGTTCACATAATGCACCGTAATTCCGAAGTTTTTTAATTGAATTGCACACAAACCTTGAAATCCGGAATAAACATTCTTAACGCATATAATTTCGTCGCCGGTTTTGCAGATGGACAAAACGGCAGTAGAGATCGCTGCCATGCCCGACGCAAAGCATTTGGTCCATGCACCGCCTTCCAAAGCTGTGATCTTCTTTTCAGCCAGCTCCACAGTTGGGTTGGTCACCCTTGAATATGAGTATGGTGTGTCATTGCTTTTGCGTGTAAAAAGACTATTTAAAAACATAGGAGGAACTATGGATCCGTAAACCCTGTAGTCCTCATCTGCCAAATGAGCACAAATATTATTCTCACAATTTTTATCATTCATAATAAACCTCCGAAAAAAACTCTATATTGATCATTACATTTGATAACCGTATCATGGTTCAAGGTTATCCGGATCATTATAGCACAATCGGAAGAGAACATGAATCCATGTAATCATGTCATTTTGAAACAAGACCGTTTTCGATGCGAACCTTTTCGGAGACCCAAGAAATAAATTGTGTGTTGGTAGGTCTTGTGGAGAATGTTCGTTGTAATAAGACGTTTTCTGTGGACCACACTTGATCGATTGCATTCCGTATGGATCGTTCCACACGATCCGGGGTTGAGTTGAATTTTTTTGCCAGACCGGGATAGATGAACTTTGTAACTTGATGGACATAATCGGAATTATAGACTGTCATGCGAATGGCTTCTTGTAAATATTGATATCCATTTAAATGAGAAGGAATATTGATGCTTAACAAAAGTTTAATTATTTCGATGTTGATGTGGTTGTTTTGCAATCGCTCATTGTCGGATAAAAAAGTTCCAGGCCTGTTCTCTGTTAAATCACTTCGGTTGACCAAACGAATCCGTCTTGCAAGTACCTCCAAATCGATTGGTTTTAACATATAATAAGATGCACCGATGTTAAAACATTCTTGAGTGATGAGAGGGTCGTTTATAGATGACAGGACAATGAATCTTGTGTATAATTCTTTGTCCGCAAAAGATTTTTCCATAATAGCCAATCCGTCTAAAACAGACAAAATCGTATCCACTAATGCCACATCAGGTCGATGCTCTAGAATTTTGTCATATGCAGATTTACCGTCGTAGACACTGTCTATGACACGGATATTGTCTTTCCCGTTAATGTACATTGAAATTAATCGATTTAAATCAACTTGGGCTTCAGCTACAAGTACATTGATTTCTTTACGACTACTAATCACAAGTTTGACCCCCTACTGTCATTCTTAGTTTTCAGGTTGATCTTACGAAACTTACTCAGAGTAATTATATCATTTACACACCAATAAACTAAAGGTATAAGAAAATATTATAATAATTATAAAAATATTACGATTATTTAATCATATGATCATATCATTTGATACTAGAAAGTTTTCAACTCGTATCTTTTCTGATATCCAAGAAATAAATTGTGTGTTGGTGGGCTTTGTTACGAATGTTCGCTGTAATAAGAGATTTTTTGTAGACCATGCTTGATCAATTGCATTCCGTATGGATCGTTCCACACGATCCGGGGTTGAGTTGAATTTTTTTGCCAGCCCGGGATAAATGACCTTTGTCACTCGATAGATATAATCGGGATTATGGACTGTCATACGAATAGCTTCTCGTAAATATTGATATCCGTTTAAATGGGAAGGAACATTGATGCTTAATAACAGCTTTATTATTTCGTTGTTGATGTGGTTGTTTTGCAATCGCTCATTGTCGGTAAAAAAAGGAGTTGCTAGTCTGTTTTCTGTTAAATCACTTCGGTGAACTAATCGAATTCGTCTTGTAAGTACCTCCAAATCGATTGGTTTTAACATATAATAGGATGCACCGATATTAAAACTTTCTTGGGCAATAAGGGGGTCGTTGATTGAAGACATAACAATAAATTTTGTGTTTAGATCCTTATCCGTGAATGATTTTTCCATGATGGCCAATCCGTCTAAAACAGGCATTATGATACTGACGATTGCCACGTCAGGTCGATGCTCTAGAACTTTATCGTATGCAGTTTTACCGTCGTTAACGCTGTCTATGACACGGATGTTGTCCTTCCCGTTAATATATGTCGAAATTAAGTGATTTAAATCAACTTGGGCTTCAGCAACTAATACACTAATCTCACTACTCACAAGTTACGCCCCTTCCTGTGACCATATCAAAGTCAATTTCTATATCTATTATTAGGGTTTTTTAATTCATTAATTAAATTTATCATATACCATTTAATAGAAAAATACAATGATTTTTAAAAATATCATTGTATTTTTCAACAACATGGAGTTTTGTAAAATCTAGCCTGCTTTATGGAGAAGAGCAGTCTGCTTGTTCGGATGATTCAGATTGTATTTTTCAATTTCATTTAACATGCATTCGATAAAAATTCCGTATCCTTTTTTAGGGTCATTTACGAACACATGAGTTACAGCACCTATTAACATATCATTTTGTATGATGGGGCTTCCGGACATACCTTGTATAATTCCTCCGGTTTTTTCCAATAACCTCGGATCCGTGATGGTTATCACCATTCCTTTTGATCCGGAAGTAATATTCTTTGAAACCTTGTTGATTTCAATCTCATATTTTCCAACGCTGTTATCTTCACCTTGACATAGAATATATGCTTTACCGGGTTTTATTTTGTTTTTGCTCCCTATTTTTAATGCTTGGTATTGATTCAAATCCAGCTTCTTCGAGTCGATCACACCATATATACCGAACTCATTGTTGATCTTGATGTTGCCGATTCCTTTTTGCATATTGAACACACCTTTGAATTCACCGGGTGTTCCGGGAACCCCTTTTCTTATGCCCATGATATTGGAGTAATAGATGTTTCCTACGCCAACCGGCATGATCAATCCGGTGTCAGTGTCGGATATACCGTGCCCTAACGCTCCATACCAATTGGTTTGACTGTCGTAAAATGTCAATGTGCCTATCCCGGCAGATGCATCCCGCACCCATAAGCCCAACTTATATTCTTGATCTTCTTTGGACAATACGGGAGTGACCTTGCTTGTCACCAACTGATCCCCTCTTTGGGCAATAATTGAGATTTCATTTCCCGAAGAATCCTTAACAATTTTCTTTAAGTCTTCTACACTTTTAACATCAATATTATTGATTTTACGAATGATATCACCTTTAATGATGCTTTCCTCCGGAAACAAAGACACATTTTTTCCCTCGGTGTCATTAACGGTGGAAACGGCTAAAATCAAAACCCCGCCGATATTCAAGTGTACACCGATGGAATTACCGGATACTAATACTTCTCTGTTGTCCAAAACACGCACGTTGGTGGTCTTGACCGGAAGAATTCCGAACAAATCGAATCGGATCTCGGTCTCTCCTGTTGAAGTCGGCTCAATTGAAGTGTTTCCGACATTAAAAACACTTTTTGAATGATCATCGCTCTCTAGTATCTTGATGATGCTGTTCTCATTCAATTTCATTTTTAAAAACCCCGGTTTAAAAAATGATTCCTGTGAAATTCCATTGTGGATTAATAAAATTTCGTTTGGAACCAATAATATATTTAAACCCACGAATAAAATGGTAAAAACCATTAAAAATAATAATGAAAATTTGATAATTTTATATGATCTGTGATGATACATACATTTCCTCCGGTTACCTCATAAAAGTCTCTCATAAAATGTTTCGCCTACTTATAAGTTAACCGTTCGAAGAAATGATTATACTAACAAATAATGTTCTGCGATTTATATTCCTCCGCTTTTTCCAACATATCATTTGCGTGAGCCAATCCGGACTCGGTGATTTTATTGCCGTCGAGTAAACTCGCAAGCTGATCTGCACGATTTTCATGCTCTAATTCTTGTATAAATGTGAAACTATTTCCCTCGATATTTTCTTTTCTTATGACAAAATGAGTATCTGCCATACAAGCAATTTGTGGCATATGAGTCACACAAATCACTTGACAATTTTTAGATATTTCATAAATTTTCCGCCCTGTCTGCAAGGCGGCTTCACCGCTGATACCGGCGTCGATTTCGTCAAAAATCATTACCGGAATCTTGTTTCGATCGGACAACAATGTTTTGAATGCTAACATGATTCTGGACAGTTCTCCTCCTGAAGCGATTTTTGCCAAGGGTTTTAATTCCTCTCCCTGATTGGGAGATATGAGAAATTCAACGGAATCCAATCCGTTTTCAGAAAATGTAGTATCCCCCACTTGTTCATAATCAGGAAAATCAACGGAAACTTGAAACAAGACTTTTTTCATTTCCATGTCGTCTAATTCTTTTGCAATTTTGTTTTCCAAAGAAACAGCGGTTTCTTTCCGAACGACATGAATTTGTGTTGCTATTTCGTAAAGTTGTTTTTTCTGCAAATCCATCCTGTTACGTAAACGGTTCATAATATCTTCGCTGTTTTTCAGCAGTTCAAGTTCTTCTTTTGCTTCTTTACAGTATTTCAATATGTCCGGTATGTTGTTCCCATATTTTTTCTTAAGGGATTTGATAGCTTCGAGTCTATCTGACAATGCGTCCAATTGACCCGGATCAAAATCAATATGATCCATTAGTTGCATAAGAGAATATTTTACATCCTCCAAGCTATAAGTCATATCCTTTAATGTAGTTTCCATTTCACCGAACTCTTTTTTGAACTCGGAAATGGAGGATATCAGTGAAGCGGATTGCTCTAACATGCTTTCCGCATTAAATTCGCCGTCAAACAACAATTCATTGGCCGATTGCAAAGCATTGAGGATTTTTTCTGCATTGGCTAGAAAGCTTTTTTGCTTGATCAAATCCTCTTCTTCATGCTCTTTCAAGGATGCAGACTCGATTTCCTGTACTTGATACTCGAGTATGTCGATTTTTCTTTGTAGTTCGGTCTCGCTCAAAGCATAACGCTTTAGTTGTTGCATGGTTTCTTTAAACAAATTCAATTGTTTTGAATATTCTTCAGTTAAGACACTGACTTTTTTATGACCGAATTGATCCAGCACATGTATGTGGGTATCGGCGGAAACAAGACTCCGACTGTCAAATTGTCCGTGAATATCCACAAGGATCGTACCTACTTCATAAAGCAACGCTGCGGTTACAGTGGATTGATTTACTTTGCATATGTTTTTACCTGAACGGTTGATTTCACGGTATAAAACTAAAGGTTGACCGTATTCCGCCTCGATTCCAAGTGCTTTGACAGCATCTGTTATGGTTCTTTGGGTTAAAAATTCCGCTTCCACAACAGCGCTATCACAACCGGTTCGAATCATTTCCCTATAAACCCGGTCACCGATTACAGCTTTGATGGAATTGATCATGATGGATTTACCTGAGCCTGTTTCCCCGGTGATGATATTCAACCCCTTGCGAAATGATATATTCAGATCTTTGATCAACGCAATATTTTTTATGGATAACTTGGTTAACATTTTAATTTACCATACCTAGCAGCTCATCATATATTTTGTCACATGCAATCTTGGATCTGCAAATAATCATTAGAGTATCATCTCCTGCAATGGAACCTAATTTGTCCTTATCTTCCATTGCGTCAATCATGGATGCCGCCGCTTGTGCCATACCGGGTTTCGTCTTGAGTACAATCAGGTTTTCAGCTTTATCAATATGAACAAAGGCTTCTTTTAATACCGTGTGTTTACCGTTGCCTTTATCATGCCTGCTATCAGAAAGCAGAGAATAAATATATTTACCGTTCGGTGCAGGGATCTTTGTCAGGCCGATATCCTTAATATCCCTTGAAACTGTAGCCTGTGTAACTTCAAAACCATGCTTATTAAGATAATCAGCAAGTTCGAACTGCGTCTCGATTTCATGGTTTTTAACAATACTGATTATGGCTTTATGTCTTTTCCCTTTCATTATTTCTCAAATTCTCTCCTCTGCTATATAATTTATATCTTAATACATCAAAAAAGTTTACTTTGGCAACAGCAATAATTTTAACTTTGCTTTCGGCTTTTTTATAAATAATTTCGTCACGTCCCCTTAAAGTAAATGTTTCTTTGTCATCAAACTTGACCACACATTCAAAATCTTCGTTTTCATCAATGATTGCACGGATGGTACGATCCCCCGATGTTACGACGGATCGTGCAAACAGAATATGAGGACATATTGGTGTTATAATGATTTGATCGATATTCGGGTCTACGATAGGACCTCCGCAAGACAAAGAATAAGCCGTAGAACCGGTAGGAGTACAAACAATCAACCCGTCGCCCGGATAATTATCAATCAGTAAATTATCATAATATGTTTTAACATGAATAATCTTGGAGTTGATATCGTTTTTAATGACAATGTCATTTAAAGCCGTGTCTTTGTATAACAATTTACCGTTTCTATAAACCGATCCCTCCAGCATCATTCTTTTTTCCAGTATATATTGTCCGGCAAGAATTTGATCGATGGCGTTTTCCGTATCGGCTCGTTCTACATTGGTTAAAAACCCGAGATTTCCATGGTTAATGCCAAGGATTGGAATTTTATATCGATAAAATCTTCGAGCCACATATAAAAAAGTGCCGTCTCCCCCGATACAAATGACACAATCAAGTTGAGGGGCAAATTTCTCAATCTCCAAGGAATCATTGAATATTTCATCATTGAACAGTACATTGATTGCTTTTTTGTATAAAAGCTCTTCCACGCTTTTACGAAACAAACCGTTCTTATCTCTTAAATTGTTTCCTAGAATACCGAAGTTCAAGGATGTCCTCCATATCGGCTTAGCCATATATTTCTTTATTCATATTGTATCAAATCAATGAATAAATATCAATTAAGCAGTGTAAAATGTCGAAACAGTTCTGTTTTTGTATTTTTTAAAAAGGAATAACTCGTATAAATATTCAAAAAATAAGGAATCATGGTTCATGCAATTCTTTTTTGATTGTATCAATCATTTCTTGTGTTGTCCATCCGTATTCTGAGATCAATGTTTCCCTCGGTCCTGCCGGAATGATGACATTTTTTAAAGTAAAGCTTTTGAATTTTCCCTTATATCCCCATTTAAGTAATTGGATAATTGCCGATTGGGAGAATCCACCCTCTTCAATGGTCTCTTCCATGATCACAATCATTCTTGAATTCATGATACGAGCTTCATAAAATTTTCGATCCAAGGGTTTTAAAAACCTAGGGTTGAGCACCTTGCCATGGATACCTTCTTTTGACAACTGCTCATTGATGGAATTTGCATGCTCAAACAATCCGTCAACGGCAATCAAGCATACATCATTTCCTTCTCCGGTAACAATACCGCATCCTTGAACCATTTCAACA
>CALCRE010000169.1 GCA_937894465.1 uncultured Clostridia bacterium | reverse complement strand
GGCTTACGCCTTTCGGCACAAGCCCACTACCTTTAGGTGGTGGGTAGTTGACATAGTCTCTAAAATCAATATAATTGTGCCATTGAGGGCTGTCAATCTTCAAAATATGTATTTGATGCGTTCGCCTATCTTCATCATCATGAACCACATAAAGGTAATCGTTGCGGAACCGGTTATGACTACGTTTATATACTCCGCTTTCATCAAGATGTAATAAGATATCGACTACAGTGTCAAAACTCTCAACGCCAACAGCAATGTCAATGATGGGTTTTGCCTTTATGTTACAAATTGCTGTGCTACCAATATGTTGAATATCCCGGGCAGTTTCTCCAAAAAATTTTTTCAAGTCATTTAAGGTTACTGCCGCAAGTTCTTTCCACTCCGGTCGGTGATCTGACAGCAACACTTCTCCACGTTTTAACCCAATCATTTAAGCCTCCATCTACTCGGAAAAAACAATCAGCTTGTTTTTCAATCCGCAATAGCGCTTCAACTCCCTGACATTGTTCACCATGCCCTGCAACACTGCTTGGTTGCCGACAATCACCACCAAGTCCTTTGCACGTGTCACCGCGGTATACAAAAGGTTTCTTGTCATGAGCATAGGCGGCCCCGGATAAATCGGCAAAACCACCGCAGGAAATTCGCTTCCTTGGCTTTTGTGCACCGTTATAGCATATGCAGGCTCAAGTTCATCAAACAAAGCATATTCGTAATAGACATATCGGTCTTCGAAAATGATTTTTGCCGTTTTGGCTTCATCATCCATGTCCTCAATGATGCCCATATCACCGTTGAAAATCCCTTCTCCCCATATGGAGTCGTTATTGTTCATCACCCAAGTCAAATTGTAATTATTCTTTATTTGCATGACCTTATCGCCTTCACGGTAAGTAAAGTCTCTGAACTTGTATTCCCTTCTGTCGGATCTTTTGGGATTCAACATACCTTGCAAACGAAGATTAAGCTCATAGACACCGGCGGTTCCCTTTCTCAATGGTGTCAACACCTGAATATCTTCCATGGGATTGTATCCGTATGTATTGGGAAGTCTCTTTGTACATAAGTCCACTACGGTACTCACTATCTTTTCTGTAGAATTTTTAGTCAGGAAGAAAAAATCACCGTCTCGATTGTTCACTTCCGGCATGTTTCCGCTGTTAATATGATGTGCATTCATGGTGATCATGCTGTTTTCATTCTGCCTGTAGATTCGGGTCAGCTTGATCTTTTTAATCTTTTCACTGGATATGATATCTCGAAGCACATTACCCGGTCCTACAGACGGAAGCTGATTGGCATCTCCCACCATAATCAACACTGTACCCGGGGTTATGGCCTTCAATAAATGGTTCATTAGCAAAATATCCACCATGGACATTTCATCAATAATAATCACGTCGGCAGCCAATGGATTTTCTTCATCTCTTGCAAACAAAGCGGTTTCGTCGTTGCCTTCCTCCTTGTATCCGATCTCCAACAACCGATGAAGGGTTTTTGCCTCATACCCTGTTGCTTGGGTCATTCTTTTTGCTGCGCGTCCGGTGGGAGCTGCTAGCGAAAATTCTTTTTTATCTTCTTTTAACAAACCGATGATGGTATTGATAATGGTGGTTTTTCCGGTTCCGGGACCGCCTGTGATCACCAAAACACCGTTGGTCACCGCTTGCTTCACCGCTTCTTTTTGGGTATCATCCAATGTGATGTTGTTCTTGATTTCCAATCGGTTGATGCGGTCATCAAGGGAGGTTGAATCATAATGATATTCCACCTCTGCCAAACGAAGCAATTTGAGTGCTGCATTTTTTTCAGCTGTATAAAATACTGATAAATAAATATTTCTCCCGGAATCGGTTTGCTCTATAATGACATGCTTGTCCACAACCAAACCGGCTAATAAATGTTCCACTTGATCGGACAAAACTCCTAATAAGGCTGATGTCTTTTCCACTAACAAATTTTCTGGTAAATAGGTGTGCCCTGCACCTGCGGCTTGAGATAACACATATCGGATTCCTGCAGTCACACGACTGTCACTGGACATGTCCATACCCATTTTCATGGCAATGGTATCTGCCGTTTTAAAACCTATACCGAAAACCTCTTCTGTCAAACAATATGGATCTTCTTTAACACGGTTCAATGCCTGATTACCGTATACCCCGTAAATTTTCATTGCATATCCGGGCGTGATGCCGTATTCTTGGAAAGCTAGAATGATTCTTTGTGCTTCAGCTTTTTCTTTATAGGATTTACTGATTTCCTGCGCTTTTTTTAAGGATATTCCCTTGATTTCCGCAAGCTTGTCCGGTTGGGTGTCAATGATTTTCAAGGTGTCAAGCCCGAATTTTTCAACAATCTTTTTTGCTGTCACCGGGCCGATCCCCTTGATTAATCCGGAGGTCAAGCTTTTTTCAATGGTTTCACAGGTATCCGGTTGACATTTTTCAAAAGCGACAACTTTAAATTGATCGCCGTAATCTTTGTGTTGTACCCAGACACCGGTAACCTTTACCCTGTCACCTTGATTGACAAAAGGCAAATTTCCTACCGCAGTGACCTCGCCTTCTTTTGTTTTCATTACACAAACCGTATATCCGTTAGCTTCGTTTTTAAATATGATATCTGTGATATCACCTGTTATTTCGGTACATTGTTCAAATGATTCCAATAGCCGTCTCCTTTAAACAAAAGGTGTTTTTATGAAAGTAATCTCATCTATTTTTTTCATATGCGAAAGGTATAATCAACCTTCTGTCCAAAGTATATCATATTTTTCCCGTAAAAGGTTTTGAAGCTCTGTACTTTCCGGCTTTCCCTTGACAATTATTCGAACTTCAATGTATCGATTGAATTTTTTTATATGGCAAATAAATGCTTCGATTAAATCCTCATCCCATTGGTCAATCGATATAATCATCCTCGCCTGTTCCCGAGCGTTTTTTTTTACAAACAATTCATGGAACATAAACATGGCAACCGCTATGAAAAAAACAACCAGAACAAAAAACACAACAACCATTATGAATCACCTCAATATAAGTATATGAGAAGAATCTTCATAATGTGCCGGGAATGTGCTATGAAGTCATAGGTGATGATTTTATTCTTGAATAATACTTTTCAGTTGTTCCCATTCATCATCATTCAATGTAATTCCTTTTCCCATTTTTTGATGGTCCGGATCCCATTCCCTGATATCATACTTTGCAGCTCTGCCGTTCCAACTGACCATATTGACTTCCTTCTTCCACCCTTTTGCCGACTCGGATAACACCCCTAAGTGTTTGACAATTTCAAATGTAATTTCCGCCATAGACGCCTCCTGTTAAAATAAGTATCCCTATTATATCTACAGTCAAGAAGGATGGCAAATATTTTCATACAAACGACAATTTGTCGATACTTGTCGGCAATTTACGACAATCTCTACTTCTTTTTTGTTGAAATTTGTATTTGTAAAGAGTTATCCGGTATAATTTAAAAACAAAAAGCATTCATGAAGGCGGGTTATATAATGGATTCCAAACAATGGAGGAAAATTTACAAAAAGGTATATAGAATAATCGGAAATAAAACACCTCTTTACGGTGATTGCGGATTGCTATGCCAAAGAGCATGTTGCCAAGGCGACTCGGATGACGGCATGCTACTCTTTCCGGGAGAAGAAGTCATTTTTATGAATAAGCCGGTTTCCCCCTATTTTTCCTTATCCCCGGTTTCCGTGGGAAAAGGCGTCAAAGGTGTCTTCGCCGTATGTGACGGGACATGCAACCGTAAACATCGGCCCTTAGCCTGTAGAATATTCCCTTACCTTCCCATATTGGATCATAATCAATCCGTTGAAATCATCAAGGATCCAAGAGCTACCATTTGTCCCTTGATTCATTTGGAAAATGAAGACGCTCACGGTGTCATGGATCCTACATTCATAGACAGCTTGTATGAAGCCTTTGATTACTTGGTCCGGTTTGAAGGTGTCTCGGAATTTCTGGAAGCGGTTTATCATAACGCCAAAGAAGTCAAAGTTGTGAGGGATCTGTTCTTAAACAATAACAAGTAAATCAAAAAGATAAAAAAATGTCCGTGGTATTTTTTCTTTTTTAAACATCCACGGACTTGTGTCACACCAATTTATATATATATTTTTCTATATCTATTCACCCTTTAAGCGGTACAGCTTGCTGCCGTGACCGAAATATATGAATCCGTCTTTTTGGTTGTAGCAAAATGCATGGCTATGACCGGGCAATTCGCTCTCTTGAATAAATTCTAACGTTGCCGGATCCATAACAGCCAGTGCGCTGTACCGACGGTTTTCACCTCTTTTATGGATAGCAGCTAAAATATTTCCATTACTCATGGAGATCATTCTGCCCATTACATAATCGAGTTCCGTGGATTTTTCTTCTTCCATGGTAGCACCGTTATAAATACGTAATATGCTTTTTCCATCCGCCATGGTATACAGCAGAACTTTATCGTTTACTACATATACGCAGGACAATCCGGTTCCCAAGGGGAACTTTTTCTTATTCAAGATCTCTCCGTCCTTCGTCATTTTAACAAGGTAAAACTCTTCGGATTTAGATTTTAAGCCGTTTCCGGATCCATTGGTTGTAAAATAAATGTTTTCAGCATCTGCTGTGATGGCACCGATCCCCTGACCGGGTACCAAGTCGGTATATTTTCGTACTTCATGGGTTTTCGTATCAATTTCCGTAATCGCACAACCATATTTTCCATATTGTGCAATCCATCCGGTCCAAACATTGTCATTCGGGCCCACAAAGGATCTGGCTTGAGGTCGTATGTAATCAGGGCCTATACTTTCCAATGTATGGGGATTGACATTCTCATACTGGTTCCATTCTTGTTTGGGATCATAAACCATATGATCTCCTCCGGAATAGGATGTCATATAAATTTTATTATTGTGTGAAACAATTCCATACACCTCTCCCCCGTGAACCGTAACAATATCGGTATTCCAATACTCTCCTGTCTCGGGGTTGTAACCGAACATGGTTTGGCCGAGCCCGGTCGTTCCCCAAAGAATGCCTTCCTCGTCACTTGTCAATGCGAATATTTCCGTAGGTGGCGGTAAACCGGGGATGGTTGAAAACTCCGGTTGTGTTGCATCAGGTTTTAGAACAAAGAATCTTTGTCCACATACACCGATTTTATTCCCGTTTTTTAAAGTCATGACATGACCTGAAGGAGTGGGCAATCGATCATCTTTTTCATTTACCTCATCCAGGTAAGATTGGTTTTGTATCTCGTTTAATGTCACCGGGTCAAAAAGTTTATTACCGTCCGGTGTTCTCATGTAAATATAGTTTTCTGTAGTTTCAATGATGCTGCACCCTTCCATCACGGCAGACATTTCATTTTTATCAATGTCGTAAACACCGATCCATGTGGAAGACATACCGCAGTTGACATAAACTTTACCCGGAGCAGGAGTAAACACCAACCTGCTGTACAAGTTACCTTCATCTTGGGTCATAGGTCCTAGATTGGTCAGTGTGTGAAGGTCCGGGTCATATTGTAATAATACGCATCCGGGATAGGTCCCTCCGTATACCTTTCCATCCGATGCAAGAGCAAGATCCCAAATATAGGAAATACCCTCGACTCTTAGGGAAGGTTTCCATTCACGGGTTTTTAATTCGAGACAATGCAGATAACCGTATGTCCCGCATGTTCCAACAAGAAGCTTCTCGTCCTTGTAATTCAACAATGCCCAAGCACCATTGTCTCCCGGAATTTGTATGGTCTCACCTTCGCCGGATTCCGGATCAATGATCACTACCTCTCCGATACCACCTGCAACAAAGCTGGATAATACAACCTTTTCCTTATTGTCTTTCGGATCATTGATCAAGATCCCTTTGAAAAAACAATAATTCCTGCATGGTTGTTCCAAATACTCATAATCCTTTAACATGGAAATAACCTCCGATAATCGGGACTTTACTTTATTCGAACACAATGCATTATATCACAACCGGTTGTCATTATTTCGATAATGCTACACCAATCGAACCGAATCACAAATTATTCCAAGAATTATTAGAAAAGAACCATATCATTTTACGTTTAAAGAATCGGTTTTTTAACCATACTAAGAATTATGCTGTATTATATAACCGAAAGTGAATGTAGTGAATGAAAAAATTGAAACATGTAGGAATCGACATAGGATCCACCACTGCAAAAACAGTGGTGCTAGATCATGAACTGCAACAAATATACTCTGAATATACAAGACATCACACAAATATCAAAGAAACAACAGTAGCATTACTGAAAAATATATGCACTTTGGAAAACACGGAGAAAGTCACCGTTACTGTAACCGGTTCCGCCGGAACAGCGGTCTCAAAGCGTTTGTCTCTCCCGTACATGCAAGAGGTCCTCGCATGCACTCAAGCCGTGGAGTTTTTATTGCCTGACACGGATGTGGCTATCGAACTAGGAGGTGAAGATGCCAAAATAACATTTTTCAAAGGAGGCTTGGAACAACGGATGAACGGAACTTGCGCCGGAGGCACCGGGGCATTCATTGACCAAATGGCGGTTTTGCTGAACACCGATGCAAAAGGATTGGATCAATTGGCAAAAAGTTTTCAAAATATCTATCCCATTGCTTCACGTTGTGGTGTGTTTGCCAAAACCGACATTCAACCGCTTTTAAATGACGGTGTCTCCAAAGAAGATATCGCCGCTTCAATCTTTCAAGCTGTGGTCAATCAAACATTAAGCGGCTTAGCCTGTGGAAGGCCGGTCAAAGGGAACATCGCTTTTTTAGGAGGTCCTTTGCACTTTTTACCCCAACTTCGTCAGCGCTTCATAGAAACTTTGTCTCTCTCAAAAGATCAAGTGTTCACTCCTTGTAATGCCCAATTGTTTGTGGCCTACGGTGCTGCATTAGCATCCGGGGATCAACATCCGGTCACGGTTTCCGATCTGTTAGACAGTATATCCCTCCCTGAGACATCGATATTTGAGTTTTCTCGACTCCAACCTCTTTTTAATGACGAGAAAGATCAAGAGCAATTCAATGAAAGGCACTCAAAAAATTTCCTGTTGAATAATGAGGGAACGGAAGCCGGAAGTGTTTTCTACTTAGGTATCGACTCCGGATCCACCACCACCAAAGCCGTGTTGATTAATGAAAACAAGCGTTTGATTCGCACATGCTATTTGTCTAATGAAGGAAATCCTTTGCAGCAGGCCATCAAAATTGTACAAAGCATATACAATGAATTTCCGAATCTCAACATTCGCTGTTCAGGGGTCACCGGGTACGGTGAACATCTGATCAAAGCTGCATTAAAAACCGATTTTAGTGAAATTGAAACCGTTGCACATGCCAAGGCCGCCGAATTCTTTGTTTCCGATGTGGATTGCATCATCGACATCGGTGGCCAGGATATGAAATGCATCAAGATAAAAGACGGAGTTATCGACAGCATCATGTTAAATGAAGCTTGCTCATCCGGATGCGGCTCATTTATCCAAACTTTCGCAGAATCATTGGGTATGACGGCGGAATCCTTTTCCAAAGAAGCTCTCGGATCTAAAAAACCGGTGGATCTCGGATCCCGATGTACCGTTTTTATGAATTCAAAAATCAAGCAAGCACAGAAAGAAGGAGCCTCCATTGGTGATTTATCAGCCGGATTATCTTATTCAGTCATCAAAAATGCTTTGCAAAAGGTTATGAAGGTGAGAGATCCGGGCACATTAGGAGAACACATTGTCGTTCAAGGCGGTACATTTTACAATGATGCCGTTTTGAGAGCCTTTGAGATCGTATCCGGTATAACACCATACAGACCTGAAATTTCCGGTTTGATGGGCGCTTTCGGAATGGCATTGTTAGCACTGGAAAAAGCAAATCATTCTCCGGGACGAAGCACAATATTGGACAAACATGCTTTGGAAAACTTTACGGTGCAAACCGGAGTGACAAGATGCAAACACTGCACAAATCAGTGCCTTTTAACCGTCAGCTCTTTTTCAGACGGCAGTCGATACACATCGGGAAATCGATGTGAAATAGGAGCAGGGCAGGTAAAAAGTGAAGAGCAACCGGCAGACCTTTATGAATACCGGTTAAAACGATATTTCAACTACAAGCCTTTGGAGGAATCCTCAGCTTTTCGGGGCACCATGGGAATCCCCCGAGCATTAGGCACATATGAACATTATCCCTTCTGGCACGTGTTCTTTTCAAGTTTGGGTTTTCGTGTTGTACTGTCTTCCTCTTCCACCAAAAAAATCTATGAGAAGGGATTGGACACCCTTCCGGTGGACACAGTATGCTATCCTGCCAAATTAATGCATGGCCACATACAGGATTTGATTGACAAACAAACCGATTATATATTTTATCCTCTTATTCCATATGATCAAAAAGAATTTAAGGAAGCCGACAACTGCTATAACTGCCCTATTGTAGCTTCTTATTCCGAAGTGGTACGCAACAATATGAATTTTCCGGACAAAACAAAATTCATCCGACCTTGTCTCCCCTTTCATCGTCGGTCAAAGCTGATCAAAAAACTCTCCGAGGAGTTCGCTTCATTGGGCATAAGTGAAAAAGAAATAGTAAAAGCCGTAAAAGCCGCCGATGATGAGTTGCAATCCGCTAAACAAGATATTCGAAAAAAAGGTGAAGAGATTATATCTCTGTTAAAGATGACCGGACAAAAAGGTATTGTGTTATCCGGCCGGCCTTATCACATCGATCCTGCGATTCATCACGGGATCAACCGGATCATAACGCAAATGGGGTTAGCTGTTTTAACGGAAGATTCAGTGGCTCACATTACAGAGGTTCAACGCCCCCTAAGGGTTCTGGATCAATGGGCGTACCATTCGCGGCTGTATTCCGCTGCTGAATATACAGGCACAAACCCTCTCCTGGAGTTTGTGCAACTAACCTCTTTCGGCTGCGGAATTGACTCGGTGACTTCAGATCAGGCAGTTGAAATATTGCAGAAGTACAACAAGAAACTGACATTGCTCAAAATTGACGAGGGCTCGAATTTAGGAGCGGCGAGAATCCGCTTGCGCTCCTTAAAGGCATCCATGTCTGATTCCATCCGGGAACATAAACAACCTGTCAAGTTTATTCAGAGCAATGTACGGTTTACCAAAGATATGAAAGAGAATCATACCATTTTGGCACCTCAAATGTCGCCTGTTCATTTCAACTTGTTAAAAGAGGCCATGGGCAGCGAAGGATATCGGTTGCATGTGCTTCCTGCAAAAGATGATTCCATGGTGGAAACGGGTTTAAGATACGTCAACAATGACTCATGCTATCCTTCCATCATCATTGTCGGTCAAATTATTCAAGCATTGAATTCAGGAGAATATGATAAAAACAAAGTGTCTGTCATTATTACGCAAAGTGGAGGAGGATGCAGACAATCCAACTATTACGCCCTTATTAAAAAGGCCCTGTCTGAAGCAGGATATCCGTATGTTCCCCTCATATCATTAAGCATGTTGAAAAAGGACACACAACCGGGATTTGTTCTTACGGTTCCTTTGTTGCATAGAGCCGCCATGGCTCTTGTGTATGGAGATGTTTTCATGAGAATGCTTCTTCATACACGACCTTATGAAAAAACACCGGGATCGGCTCAAAAGCTGTATGAATACATGAAATCAGCAGCATATGAAACCATACGATCCGGAGATATGATCAGTTTTCATGATGATATATGGAACATCGTCGATTCATTTGATCGCTTGCCGGTTTATAGCGTACAAAAAACGAAAGTTGGGATTGTCGGTGAAATTTTTGCCAAATACCACCCTATATCCAATAACAATCTTGTTGAGTTCTTAGAAAAAGAGGGTGCCGAGGTCACCATACCGGATTTAACGGATTTCTTTTTGTACTGCTTGTATAACCAAAATATAAAGTATGAGAACGGCATGACGGATCGATTGCACAAAATCACTGCCCAAGCAGGTATAAAAATACTCGACACATATCGATCAAGCATGTTCCGTGCCTTGAAAGAAAGCAAGCGTTTTTCTTGCCCGGTTTCCATTCAAACCAAAGCAAAAATAGCCGAGAGGTTCGTCTCTTTAGGTCATCAGACCGGTGAAGGGTGGCTGATCACCGGAGAAATGGTTGAAATGATCCGAAGCGGAGTGAACAACATTGTGTGTGCACAACCATTCGCATGCCTGCCCAACCATATATCCGGAAAATCAGTTTTCAATGCAGTCAAAAAAGAGTACCCCCAAGCCAATACCGTTGCAGTGGATTATGACCCCGGCGCAAGTGAAGTCAACCAAATCAGCCGCATTTTATTAATGCTGGGTAATGACAAGAAAAATGCGGAGCTTTGATCAATCTCATCGATATTCCAAACAACGCTTCCTGTAATGACAATAAAGCTCGAAGGTAACTTCGGCAGGGACACCGTGATCGCATGTGGGAATATACCCTCCCCTTTTCTTCATGACCGGTAACAGGTCATCTAAGTAACGGTCGATTGCGTCCTTGCTTTTTGCAAGCACTCTTTTATCAATCCCACCTGACATGACCATATAAGGGCGTTGGGTACCGGTGACCCGAACATCACAGCCTGATGCAACTTCAAAAGGAGACATTCGATCCACACCGATGTCACGGTAAACATCAATGACCGAATCAATGTAACCGTCTGTAGCCAAATGGATATAGACATGCCTTCCGGGATCAAGTTGCCTTCTCTTTATATTGCTGATGTACTGCTGATAATACGGCATGAGAAATTCCCGGATCATGTCCGGTGAAATCAACGAGCCTTTGTTGTAGCATATATCTTCGTCAAACAGTACTTCATCAATCGTAACATGCTTTTGGTATTCGGCGGTGAGTCGGTCGGCTACAGCAAGCCATGATTTCATGCAATCATGAATCAACATGGGATTGTCGTAAAACATATACAAAAGCTGCAAAGGTCCGATCAAACTGCGAAGATACATGTATCCGCCTACCACATATTGGGTTACGATCTGTCCCTCGTTTGCTGCTTTAATCGCGGATTTCATGGCAAAATCCAATCCTTCGAACCTCTCGGGAGATTCCGGATTCATTCTCCATTTACAGTTTTCTTCCCATGTTTTCATGTCTTTTACCGGGTGGTCCAAGTATTCCGGCATAAATCCGTCTCTTCTCCCCTTGAAACAAAGCACATGCCTACCTGTCTTATCTTGCACCACCTCGTAGGTACCTCGGTCCTCCAAAACCTTTTCCGGATAAAACGGGTAAAAAGGTGCAGCACAACCTCCGATCACCGGCAAGAAGAACTGAGCTTCATCATCATATCCGAACATTTCTTTTCTCTTTGCAGGGTCACGAATGGTCTTCTCATCGATTTCTCCGCGTTCAATCCATTCGTCCAGGCAATAGTATCCGAATTCTTTTTGGTAGATCAAAGCATCAGGCTTTATCGTATACGTATCTCTGAGAATTTGTGCCTCCTTACTCATTTTGTCATAGGGAACCGGTTTGGTGATACCAAGATTCCTGTCAATATTCTCTTTACTCATATTCAATCGAAGTCTCCCTTACATATCTTATGTAGATAATAATATTATTTTTTCAAGAATAATTCAATGACCGGTACGGTTACACCCGGCTTTTTCACCGGTAAGTTCAGCGTTAACAGGTTGTCTCCCCCGGAGCTCTTGTTCATGATGATCTCCGAACCGTCATTCAACAGTTGTGCATACTCTACTTTATCTGCCATATCGTCTAAAAACAGATGCCTGAAGGGCCATGCAAACACATGTACATACAGAGTGTTGGTCTTAGGATTATAGGTGTAACGAGAATCCTTCGGACATATGAATTCACTCGGTGCTTGTGTGCATCCGTAAATGGACCTGCCATGGCGCTTCATCCATGTTCCGACACCTTGCAGCCGTTCCAACGCACGATCATCAAACTCACCCCTCGCGGTAGGTCCTACATTCAACAAAAGGTTTCCGCCTTTGCTGACACTGTCAATCAGCATTTGCACCAACATATCCACGGACTTCCAGGTTTCTTCGTCTCGATGATATCCCCAAGCACCGGAGAATGTTTGGCATGCCTCCCATATCACCGGTTTACCGTTGACTTTCAACCATTCCCGAGGTTGGTATTGCTCCGGAGTTTTGATATCCTGGTCAATTTGCGTCCTGTCATTAATAATGATACCAGGTTGATGTTTCCTGACCATTTCGATGAGTTTTTCACTCTTCCATTGATCCTTTCCCTTGCCTTCGAACCGTGTCGTCTTTGCTACCGAGAAGTCGTACCACAGAATGTCGATTTGCCCGAACTTGGTCATAAGTTCTTCGGATTGTTTGTACAAATACTCTGCATAGATGTCCAAGTCCCTGTCTTTATCCCGGGCTATGTATTCCGGATTATCCCTCATGGGATGATTGGCGTCCACAGTGTAATGGGGATGATGCCAATCTAAAAGGGAATGATAGAAACCGACCTTCAAGCCTTCCTCCCTGAAAGCATCCACCACGGGCTTTAAAAGATCCTTTCCATAAGGTGTATTGGTGGCTTTGTAGGAAGTGTACTCGGAATCCCATAAACAAAAGCCCTCATGATGCTTCGTGGTGATGACAAAATACTTCATACCTGCATTCTTTGCGGCCTTGGCCCAAACTTTCGGGTCATACAAGTCGGGATTGAAAAACTTAAAATACTTTTCATATTGCTCAGTTGAAATTCTTTCATAGGATTTTACCCATTCATGACGTGCAGGCATTGCATAAAGGCCCCAATGGATAAACATCCCGAACCGGTCATGGACAAACCACTCAGTGTTGCCCGGTGTCTTTTCAGGTATCGGAATCATAAATGTATTCTCCTCTCTAATAATAAAATACGGACTACACCATCAGTATACCATTCCCTCTACTTGTGTCAATTGGTAAATACCCATATATTACAAGGCTATATCTTGCATTTGAGTGGTTACATCCAATTATGTTTATGTTATAATTAAAAAACAATCAATAAAATTCAAGGTGGCAAAAATGGATAAAAAAAACAAACGGCTGAAGAGGTTACTTTCGGTAACAATAGCTCTGACGATCCTATTCGGTTTACTTTTAGGGCTATTGATTTATACAAATTTTGATTATTTGGCGTTTAAATACTTAATAACACAAAAATACATATATACAGATACACTTGATACGGTTTTCGATAAATATCTGAAAATGGATCCCGAAGGCAAATACTTCAGAAATTTTGATGATTTGGTAATCTCTTTGTCCACCATGGGTATTACTTTTGAAAATAAAGACAAGTACACTTATTTATACATACCCGAAGCCTATGAGGCTTACAAAACATACACAAAGGATAAGGGGTTGCAAACCGAAACCAAAGTGATCAATGACTCAACGGTATACCTTTGTTTGACCAATTTCTCCAAGTATTCCCTGGATATGATAAAGGAAAATATGGATGTATTGACAAGCCGCAAAAACATTATCATTGATCTGAGGAACAACGGAGGAGGACGAGTAGATATTATGCGCAAAACAGCTTCCTACTTTCTTCCAAAAAACGCCGTGATCGCCAAAGTCCAATACCGTAACAGAACTAAATTAACAAAATCTCGCAACAAACAGACCTTGCAGTATGATCATATCATCATCCTTCAAAACGGATCTACAGCCAGTGCATCGGAAAACCTCATCGCGGCATTGAAGGATAATTTAAATAATGTTACTTTAGTCGGTGAAAATACATTCGGAAAGGGCATCGGGCAATTAACCATCCCGTTAAAAGACGGATATGCCGTGAAGGCTACTACGCTGCTTTGGTACTCTCCGAAAGGTAACGATATTCACCTGAAAGGAATTGCACCGGATATAGAATACACCGAACAGGACACCCTTGAATACGCCATCGGCTTGATGGACAACATGATTCACGCCGCAGCATAAAAAATGCACAAAAACACGCCCGGACAATGACCTTCCCGGGCGTGTTTCTTTATTTACAATTTTCTTATTTTATTTCCGATCATCAAGTTTCATATAATTTTGGGGTGTCACTACATTCTTATATGCCGGCCGCATGATTTTCCCACCGTTGATCAATTCTTCGATACGGTGACCGCACCATCCTACAATCCTCGATACCGCAAACAACGGTGTGAACATCTCTTTGGGTATACCCAACATATCAAGTAAGAATCCGGAATAAAAGTCCACATTTGCGCTTACCGATTTATGGTTCCCTTTATGCTCATTAAGAGCAATCGGCGACATTCGCTCCACCAGATCATACAGATTAAATTCGGCCATTCTGTCAGTGCTTTGTGCCAGGTCTTTAACATACTCCTTCAATATGACAGCTCTAGGATCGGATAATGTATATACTGCATGACCGATGCCGTAAATCAATCCTGACTTATCATAGGCTTGTTTATTCAAGATTTTTTTCAAATACTCCGAAACTTCATTCTCGTCAGTCCAATCCTTTACGTTGGCTTTGATTTCTTCCATCATACCCATCACTTTCAGGTTTGCACCGCCGTGCCTGAAACCTTTTAAAGAGCCAATGGCTGCAGTAATGGCAGAATAGATGTCTGTTCCCGAGGATGACACAAC
The DNA here is from genome assembly GCA_937894465.1 of uncultured Clostridia bacterium. Lineage (GTDB taxonomy): Bacteria > Bacillota > Clostridia > JAAYHZ01 > JAAYHZ01 > JAAYHZ01. The sequence continues at coordinate 1,781 of CALCRE010000169.1, read as the reverse complement.
GTGGGTAGCAAATGCAGAGTTATTTCCTCCTCCGTGTTCAGCATGTAGTACAAGGAACAAATCCAAAATCCTCGCCTCTTCCTTGGAGTATTGACCGTCTGATCGAATCAATCTTAAAATATTTTCAGCGGTACTCAGCTCAGGCAACGGATTTCTAATGTGTAGAGTTTTGTTGTTATAATTATATTCTTTTGCTTGATAACCGTATGAGACAAAGGAGGGGAAGGTGGCAATCAACAATACACTTTGCATAATATTGTTCTTAACCGACAAATCATCCGGTTCATCATCAAAGGAATACATCGCAAGAACATATCTTCCTAGCATGTTCATCAAATCTTGGCTGGGGAAAGCAAGGATCACATCCTCTAAAAAGCCGTCCGGTAATTTACGTTGACTACCCAACATTTCGTTGAATTCCCCAAGTTGCTGTTTATTCGGTAGTTTTCCGAACAAAATCAGATAACACACTTCCTCAAATCCAAAGCGGTTTTCCTCCAAATGAGCCGACACAATATCTTTCACATCGATACCGCGGTAACGTAATCTACCGTGAACCGGTACCTTTTCGTTTTCATCCACAATGTATCCGTGAACATCTCCGATTTCTGTCAACCCCACCAAAACACCGGATCCGTCTTCATTTCTTAATCCCTTTTTTACATTGTATTTACCGTATAATCCGGGAGAAAACGTATTTATTTCAATCGTTGCTTCTGTTATTTTATCAATAAATTCGTTATAGTGCTTCACAATTTCTCTTTTTTTCATTGTCAGATCTCCTTGTTATTCTCATTTTTTACATTCAACCAGTATACCCTGGCATTTTTAACATGAATGAACATCGCTTCTTCAGCGCCTCTGGCGTTATGCTCTTTTAATGCCAAATAAATCGCCTTGTGTTCCTCATAAACTTTTGCAGCTCTCTCCGGTGTGGATAAAGCTTGACCTCTTGCACGTTGTACATATTTGTGAAACATCCTTAAAACGTGAATTAAAGGCCGGCTGTTACATGCGCTGAAAATAATGTCATGGAAAAGCGAATCAATTTTCAGCAGCTGCTCGGAGTCATTCTTATGAGTAAAAAACTCCTGCAAGTCCAAAGCACGTTCTAACGCCTTAAGCTCCTCTTCCGTAATTCCGGTTGCGGCCCATCTTGCGGCTAAACCTTCAATCAGAACACGAATTTCGTAAATATCCCGTATATCCTTCTCCGAGATCCCTTTGACAATGGCTCCTTTGTTTGGAATAGTTTCTAAAAGACCTTCCAATTCAAGTTGCCTGATGGCTTCCCTGACCGGTGTACGACTGACTCCCATATCCGTGGACAAGCGAATTTCCGTTAAATTCTCTCCGTCCTTAAATTGACCTTCGATGATTGCATTTTGCAGCTTATCAAACACTTTACTTCTTAACGAACTAATGTTGTCCGGACTGATTTCATCTAGTTTATTGGTCATATTTAACACCCCAATCCAACTTAATGGAACTGATTGTATACAAATATACACTTTGCTGTCAATATAATTTTTATCTTTTTTGAAAATTTTCTTGTACTAAAATTCATAAAATGAATAAGCGGCTCTCTTAACCTCTATATAACAGTAAAATTTTTAATGTTTTCGAAAATTTCAGAGTGTACAAGTTTCATTAAACATTTAAAAAGCCGGTAAAACAATTTACCGGCTTTTTTATTGGAATATTTATAAGACTTTTCAAGTGTTCATCTTACTCTTGATTTTCCTCCTGTAGTTCGTCCTGTTGGTCTTCAACGTTATTAT
>CALCRE010000168.1 GCA_937894465.1 uncultured Clostridia bacterium | reverse complement strand
TACATATTAACGGAAATAGTGTCGATTTTATTTAATTTGATTCTTCACAACTGAAAATAATGCCGGGTTCTTGCAAACCCATCGGATTATTGATAGTATACTTTTTAAACAATTATTTTTTATTACATAAGGGAAATATTTTTAGGAAAATTTGATTAGTTTATGCATCAAAACGAAGCTTAAACTCGTCATATATATATAACAAGAGTAAAGGAACGTGAATATGATAAAAAGAATTATTTTATTACTTACAGCTTTTGCCATCTTATTTTCTATGACGGCATGCACTTTAGGTACGACGGATGATCCGAAAACCACATCTTCCGACGCCGTTGACACAACCGGTGAGATCACTTTAGATGTGGGCAAGACCATTAATAATAAGTTTCAAAGCTTCAGCTTGCTTTTACAGGCAGGTGATTATAAAAAAGCCAAAGAAGATTATGAGTACATAGTGGGAAAAAACAAAAACGGCAAATACGATGAAGTGATTACCTTGATGAACGGTTTCTTGATGGAAGAGTACTCCACACTGAAGGAGTCTATGCTTTCTGCTTCGTTATCTCAAGATACAACTGACAAGCTTAATGACTTTAAAGTATTTTCTTCTTACACTGGAAGCATCATTAAACAAGTCACAGATCAAACCGTGCAAGATTACTTGGAAGGTAAGCTATCCTATGAAGATACGCTTCATTATTTGAATCATTCCAAAACAGTAGCACCGGATTTAGAAGAACGGGACGACTATATTGCTCGTTTACCTCAAATCAACGCATCCAAGCAAATCTATGACAATGCTTTGGAACAAGTTGAAAACGAACAATTATCCGAAGCGATCATCACATTGAAAACCATCGGGCAAGATCAGTATTATTACCGTTTTGCACAAGAAAAAATACAGGAATTAAATCAAAAGATTTTATCCGGACGTATCGATGAGATTAAAACATTGATGAGTTCTTACGACTATAACAAAGCGGTATCGAAAGTTGACGAATATTTGGTTTCTTATCCCGACAATGCAACGTTACTCGAACTAAAACAGACAAGCCAAAAGAACCTGTCCGAGCTTTATGAATACACAGGCCCTTTATACCATATATTCTTTCACAGCTTGATCGTTTATAACAAAAAGGCGTTTGACGGGGATTTCATGGAACAAGGTTATAATTATTGGATGACCACAACCGAAGAGTGCCAAAAAATATTGGAACAACTCTATGAAAGAAATTATGTCCTATATGATATTCGCAAACTGATCACCACCAATCCGGATGGAACCGTGTCCAAGAACAAGATCATGGTTCCCAAAGGAAAGAAACCCATCATTTTATCAATTGACGACGTTTCCTATTACGACTATATGAAAACAGACGGCTTTGCAACAAGGCTTATCATCGATGAAAACGGAAAAGTAGCCAATCTTACCATTGCTCCGGACGGAAGCGAAGTTATTTCAAGGGACCATGACGTCATGCCCATGGTAGATAAATTTGTAGAAGAACATCCGGACTTTTCTTACCAAGGTGCCAAAGGAATCATGGCGTTAACCGGTTATGAAGGGGTTTTAGGATACAGAACCAATAACCCTGATGAAAAGAATAAGGAGGAAATTCAAGCTTTGACCGCCCAAGCCAAAGAAGTGGCTGATGCTATGAAGGCAAACGGATGGTTGTTCTCCAGTCACAGTTATACCCATGCTGATACATTCAGTGACGGAGTGTTTGGGTTGGACTTTTTAAAGACTGATAATCAACGCTGGAAAAAAGAAGTGTCACCGATTATCGGCGACACCAATATTTATATCACGCCTTTCGGTTACCAGCTGAAGCCGGGCTCCGAAAGTTACAATTATCTTGTTTCCGAAGGATTTAACATTCTATGCGCTGTAGGTGGTATGCCTTATGTCAGTTACGATGCCAAGGCGGTTCGTATGGACAGGCAAAACCTGGACGGATTTATGATGACCTACAATAAAAACTTGGTTAAGGATCTCATCGATCCGGATTACACCATCGATAAAAGCCGTCCGGCATTTCCGAAGAATCCTTGGTAAAGAAAAATACAGATTTAATTACGTAAGCTGTTGATAGGGGCGGGAATTCTTCCGCCTCTTTTTATAAACTCAAAACTGCTGTATTTGTTCACCTTCATCACAGGTGCTTTTCCCCAAAGGCCCCCGTACTCCACCATGTCGCCTTCTTTTTTACCGATCGCCGGGATCAAGCGCACAGCTGTGGTTTTGTTATTGATCATACCAATGGCAGCTTCATCCGCGATAATAGCCGATATGGTTTCAGCTGTAACATCACCCGGTATAATAATCATATCTAACCCCACCGAGCATACACAGGTCATCGCTTCTAATTTATCAATAGATAATGCGCCGTCCGAAACAGCGGCAACCATTCCCTCGTCCTCACTGACCGGAATAAATGCGCCGCTTAATCCTCCTACATAAGATGATGCCATGACACCGCCTTTTTTCACTGCATCGTTCAATAAAGCCAACGCAGCAGTGGATCCGTGGGTTCCGCACTTTTCCAACCCCATTTCCTCGAGGATTCTGGCGATACTGTCTCCCACCACCGGAGTCGGGGCTAAAGACAAGTCCACAATCCCGAATTTTGTGTTTAGATGGGAAGACACTTCCCTTGCCACCAATTGGCCGACACGAGTGATTTTAAAAGCTGTTTTTTTAATAGTTTCAGCTACCGTTCCAAAGTCCTCACCTTTAACTTTTTCCAATGCCGCCTTCACTGCACCGGGGCCACTGACTCCTACGTTAATACAAGTCTCCGGCTCCCCGATCCCATGAAATGCACCGGCCATAAAGGGATTATCATCTGGAACATTGGCGAACACCACAAGTTTGGCACAACCAAAACAATTTTCCTCTTTGGTGGCATAAGCCAGATCCTTGATGGTTTTACCCATTCTTTGAACGGCGTCCATATTTATACCGGCTTTTGTGGAAGCCACATTCACTGAAGAACAAACCTTTCGGGTGGAAGCGATGGCTTGAGGGATGGAGGCTATTAAATTTTCATCTCCTTTTGTGAATCCCTTTTGCACTAAGGACGTAAATCCTCCGATAAAGTCTATTCCGGTAATTTCGGCAGCTTGATCCATAGCCTTAGCAAAACAAGTATAATCCTTGGTCTCGGAAGATGCCGCCACCAATGAAATCGGTGTAACGGAAATTCTCTTGTTCACGATGGGTATACCGAATTTCCGCTCGGTGGATTCTGCAACTTTTACGAGATTCTCCGCACTTTTCGTAATCTTATCATATATCTTTTGGCATGCTTTGCTACTGTCAGAGTCACAGCAATCCAAAAGAGAGATCCCCATCGTGACCGTTCGTATATCCAAATGCTCTTTTTCGATCATCTTCAGGGTTTCATAAACTTCATAAATACCCGGCATTATTCAATCCTCCTCCCTTAGATTCTGTGCATAGACTGAAAAATGTCCATATGCTGTATTTTTATTTGAACGTTTAAAACCTTTGACAACTTGTCAAATTCCTCTTTCACATTGTCAAAAGAGTCATTTGTTTGAGAGATGTCTACCATCATCATCATGGTAAACATCTCTTGAACAATGGTTTGCGCTATATCCAATATATTGATGTGATACTTTTTCATAACCGCACTGATATCCGCAATAATTCCAACCCGATCAACTCCTAATACCGTAACAACCGCTTTTTCCATCATATAACCTCCTCAGTACAGTTTGTTTTTTATCACAATTTTGAATTCACCGGTTTTACCATCGATGAATTTCACCAATAACGAAACCTTGTTTTCTTGATTCAAAGCGTTCCAATACATCTGCGCCGTTTTGTCAGGACAATCTTCCACCGGAACCAATAATGGCTCGGTTGAAAAGGAAGGCAACGGATTTCCGTCCCATTGATATGTTGTGATGCAATGACCGTATCCGGGGATGGCCTTTTGGTAATCATACAGATTTTTTTGGCCATATTCTTCCTGATTGTTTATGGTCTTTAAAATACACAGCTTATATGCGCTATTCGGATCGGCCAAGTCTGTTATTCCGGAAATTCGCGGTGTATAATTTGGCCTGTCCGGCTCGAAGGTTCTTTCCCTCATGGCATCTTCAAAAAAACCTTTCCCTTTTATTTTTTCATAAATAGTTTCGGTTTGATCGCCATTCGTGACTATATGACACGAACCTATATGTTTAACGGGATAATATATGATTAAAGAAGGATCGGTACATTTTTTCTCGTCAAACGCTTTTGTCTTTACAAAACCCTTTTCTTCGACAAAAATTCTGTTTCTAGAATTCTCGCTTCTGCCCATGATCCAGTAAACCTGCACAATAAATTTTGAATCTGAGGTCATTCCCAATATAATGCCTCTCCCCGGATAGGGGTTCTCCTTTAATTGAATGAAACTTTTTACAGCTTGTTTTTTAAAATCCTGCATTTAGTCTATACTCCTTTTTTTCAATCCTATTCAGCTTGATTTTCCCGTAGCACGTTTTCTACCGGTTACATTCTCGCGGATCACCGTTCTGATTTCCTGAATGTTTTCTATCCTTGTGGGTATTAAATAGGCTTGTGCTCCCAAAAAGACCACAACAATCTTTTTGGAGTCCACCACCTTGGTGACTTTTTGCCATGGTACTCTTGATGTATGATTTTTTGTGGTACAAACAAATCCTTTGTTATCAAACACCAATTTCATAGGATCGTGAAATGCAGTGTTTACCTCCCACCCTTGATTACTTTTTTTGACCATGTTAAAGAGTGTAACACTAAATGTTAAAGTGATGATTACGGCTCCCACCATAATCGGAATGACATTCACGGTTTCTTTCATTACTTCATTCACAACAACCAACCCCATCAACACAATTGCGTATGTGTACATAAACCGCATGGTCTTACGATTGATTGCATAATTAAAATTTAAAAAGTCCCTGGCAGTCAATTGAAAGGAACACGTCTCTTTATCTTTGCCCATATAACACCTCAAATGAAATTTGTATATTGTACTTTGAACATGTACAACCGGTTTATTATATCATAAGTTTTTCTTTATGTTTTAACAAGAGCTTTTGAAAGACATCTTTGTTTCATATGGATAATTTACAAAAGAATATGGTGCATATGTTATAATGAAGTATCACAGAAAACAACAATTTTTGGGGGATTCATGTCAGACTTTTTGTGTTATGGTTGTATGAAAGATAAAGGGTATGAACAAGTTTGTCCTTATTGCGGATATATCAACGCTACCAATGAATTGCCTTTTTCATTAAGGGAACAAAGAATACTCAAGGGAAGATTTCTTGTAGGCAAAATGCTCAAAACCGGACGGGAATACATCACCTACTTAGGATATGACCAATCGCTTCTACAATCCGTGTTGATCCTGGAGTACTTTCCGGAAAAGCAGGTGGAACGGGACGCTCGTTACACAACAAATGTAACCGTCAAGGATAATCAGCAAGAACTATACGGTCAAAAACGCGAGCTATTCTTAGAAGAAGGAGTGACATTGACCAAACAAGCCGGTTTGTCCAACTTGGAATCCGCTTATCAAATCTTCGAAGAAAACAACACTGCCTATATAATTATGGAGTACAATGAGAAAAACATGTCTTTTGTACCCCTTTCCCGGTACAAGCAAAGTCTTTGGGATAAGGTGTCTAAAAGACACAAGCGGATGTCCGCCGTCTTAGGAACAATTCTTACCATAGCTCTATTACTCATTTTAATTCAAAGGTCCACTGAAATGCCGGAACTAACAGGGTTGCATATCAATAAAGCAGTTGAGTTATTGAAAAATGCCGGAATACCTTATGAAATTGCTTATGTGTTTTCAGCAGATGACAGCCCTGATAAAACCATATATCAAGAAATACCGGCGGGCAAGGTTTTAAAGAAAGAGGATTATCCGGTGAAAATAACGGCAAACAAAGCGGTAACAGTGCCTTATGTAGTTGGCCGAGAAATTAAGGATGCCATAGACCTACTGAAAAAAGCCGGACTTAATTATATTGTTACCGAAAGCAAGGACGCTGCATATAAGCCGGGTGTGATAACCAATCAAATTCCCGCTGCAGGAAATCATCCTGTGAAAGATAACTTTACAATAGAAATATTTAACAACCTGGAAGTAGAAATGCCGGATGTTTCAGGAATGCAATTTGCCGATGCTGAAAAACTCTTAAAAGATTTCAATATTGAATTTACATTTGAGTATACATTTCTCGAAGATACACCCGGTAATCGGGTATTGAAACAGGAACCGCAACCCGGTACACAGGTTTTGAATACAAACAAATCCGTAATCTTAAGAGTGAATACCGCTGCAATATTACCTAGTTTAAGCAAAAAAGAAGAGGAAGAAATTAAGGACATTCTGTATTATACCGGATATCGAAAATCGAATATTATACTGCTTCATAGTTATATCGGCATGCCCGGAGAATTCATCTATGAGCAATTCGATGAGGGACAAATAGTGGGAACCGGTACGAGTATTAATATTTATCAAATCACTGATGGAGAGTTATATTTTCCTGATCCCCTCCTCTATGACTTTGTACAAAAAACTGCAGGAAAATCGAAAATGACAGCAATATGGGCTCTAGGAGTAGAAGAGTTACGTTATGATGGCTCCAACACTGATAAGATCAGTAATATTGACGGTATTCAATATTTTAAAAACATGCATACGTTGCGACTACGCAATCATAGGATTATGAAATTAGATCCGTTAATATACACTACCGGGATCCAACATCTGGATTTGAGCGGAAATTCCATACGATTTATAAAAAGCTATGTCATGATAAAAACTGAACAGGCATACATGAATGTTTTAGCCGGAATGAAACAATTGAAATCGTTAAATCTGTCAGATAATTTCATCACCCACTTGGACGGATTTGAATCTTTGTCTTCATTGGAAACCTTAATATTGGATGGTAATAAAATCAAGGACCTGTCCCCCTTGGCCGGTTGTACTTCCTTGAAAACTCTCTCACTAGTGGATGTTCCCGTTGAGGATTACACCATATTGAAATCCTTACCCGGTTTGGAACGGCTTGAAATAGACGGAGACGGGGATTATGACGATCTTTCCTTAATCTCATAAAGCTCTTTTCGCTTTTATTGCATTAAAATCCGGATTGTTAGCCCTGATTGAACAGGATACATACCCTGTGGTATAATGGTGTATCTTATTATGAAAGGGCGGTTACTCCGTGCAAAATAATAAAAAGAAACAATATCTAAAACGATTGTACTTAAATTTAGGATTTATGTTGGTTGCCGTATTATTGGTCTATTTTACGGCTTCCGCTTCTATACAATTATTAAAGAACAATAAATCAAATAAAGCGCATCAAGAACAAACAGCCGACATACTTACAAAAGTCGACCAATACGAACAAGCCATCAAGAAAGGCGATTATCAAAAGGCTCGTCAGCTTTTGGAATCGGTTGAAAACAGCAATGAAGACGACAGATACGATCGGTACATATCAGAAATGACCCGTAAACTGGTTGATGACTACAATTTAGTCTGTCAATCCTTGTACGGAGAAACAGTGAATGACAACATTGCATCACGGGTAAAAGGATTAAAGATTTTCGGAGATCAAATCACCGGTTTATTAGAAGAATCCATCGACAATCACTACAATTCCTTTATCAGTTTACAAAGTGATTATCAACCTACGATCAATTTTTTAAAAAATGCAATGTTGTTTGAATTGTATGAAGATAAGTTAAGCACCTATATTGCAACCGTGGAAGAATTGAACGGAACACGGCAGGATTACCAAAGGGGAGTTAACTTCATGGAAAGAGGCGAATACGCCGATGCCATTCTTTATTTGCAAAGTGTTCCGGAGAGTGATGTTCAATTTTATACAGATGCACAAAAGAGGATTGAAGAATGTAATGATGCAATCGTAAAAGATTATTTGGAAAATGCCCAAACATTTATGGACAAAGGTAGATATCAAGATGCATTAATCTTATTAAACAACGCGAAAAATTATTATCCGGATAATACAGAGTTACAACAAAAAATAAATTATTGCGAAAGTCGTTTGAGTGAGATGAATATATACGAAGGAACAATTTATCATCTTTTCTTCAACAGCTTGATTGTTTATCCTGAACTGGCCTTTGACGGAGATTATAAATCCGACGGATACAATAAAGATATGGTTACCAAGGAAGAATTCAAAAAGGTATTAAACCAGTTGTATCAAAGGAATTTCGTACTTGTGGATGTTCAAGACCTTTTTGAGACCTATCAAGACGGCGACCAAACCTTTGTCAGAAAACGCACTTTGTACTTGCCTAAAGGGAAAAAACCCTTGATTTTGTCCATTGGCGATGTGTCCTATTATGAAAATTGGAAGGGAGACGGTTTTGCAAATCGCCTTATCCTCGACGATCAAGGAAAGGTGGCTACTGTAACGATGACTCCGGAGGGATCGGAAAGCATTACCTATGACGGAGATATTATGCCCATTGTTGATACATTTGTGGAAGAGCATCCGGACTTTTCTTATCTTGGAGCAAAGGGTATTATTGCTGTGACAGGATATGAAGGTATTTTAGGCTACCGCACCAATTTAATTGATGCACCCAACTACGAGACTGTTCGCGCAGAAGCAAAAGGAGTTGCAGATGCATTAAAATCTTCCGGTTGGAAATTCGCCAATCACAGTTATTCCCATAACGAAGACTTTGCTGACGGTATTTTTGACTTAGCCATCCTTCAATATGATGTAGAACGTTGGAAACGTGAAGTGGAATCCATCACAGGGTCTACAAACATCTATATCACACCATTCGGGTATCAAGTCAACACTGCAACAGATAAATACGATTATCTAACTTCCCAAGGATACGAAGTCATCAGCGGTATAGGCGAAAATCCTTATCATGTCATAACAGATAAAGCATTGATCATACATCGCCAAACTGTAAACGGATTCAATATGTATGAAAACCCGGGGATGTTTTCTTCCTTGTTCGACGTAGCATCGGTCATAGACACAACCAGACCACTTTATTCCGAGTGAAATGATAAATACCACAATCGCATAAATAAAACACGGGCGTAATCGTATAAGGATACACCCGTGTTTCTTTTATTAGAACCTTATATGCTATTTAGCTTCCATATGTTGGTTCAATTCGTCCACTAATTTCTGAGCATTTACACCGTGTCCAGCTGCAGCTTCCTTTATGCTTTCAGCAGAGGAAACCGGGCAACCAATACAGTGCATCCCGTTTTTTAAAAATATCGGTGCTGTGGTTTTATCCATTTTCAACACATCAGCTATAATTGTATCAACAGTAACTTTTGCCATAATGATTCTCTCCTTGTCCTATATATTTAATAAAATATTATTATCTTAATATTATAACATTTTGTCCAATTCAATCTTAATCTCATCTAAGAATTCTTCGGAATTTACAATGTTAATGTTATCATCTGTGCTTAATAAAGCCAAATCTTTGGTCATGGTACCATTTTCAATGGTAACCAAGGATGCCTTCTCCAACTTGTCGGCAAATGTACAAAGATCTTCTAAGTGATCCTTCTCCCCACGTTTTCTAAGAGCACCTGTCCATGCAAACAATGTAGCCATGGAATTGGTAGAAGTCTTTTCACCTTTTAGATGTTTGTAATAATGACGTTGTACGGTTCCGTGAGCAGCTTCATATTCATAATGTCCTTCTGGAGACACAAGCACCGAAGTCATCATGGCCAAGCTGCCAAAAGCAGTCGCCACCATATCCGACATCACATCACCGTCATAATTCTTACATGCCCAGATCATTCCGCCCTTTGAACGAATGATTCTAGCCACTGCATCGTCAATTAACGTGTAGAAGTATTCTATACCGGCTTTTTCAAATGCGTCTTTGTACTCATTCTCATACATTTCTGCAAATATGTCCATAAAGGTATGATCATAAGTCTTGGATATGGTTTGTTTTGTCGAGAACCAAAGGTCTTTCTTCTCTCCTAAAGCATATTCAAAACAAGATTTTGCAAAACTTCTGATGGATTTATGGGTATTGTGCATGGACATGACAATCCCGCCTTCTTGATCAAACTCATGGATGGTTTGTCTGGTTTCACGACCTTGATCGTCGGTGAAAACCATTTCAGCTTTTCCTTTTCCTTTGGTTTGGAATTCAACACCTTTATAAATGTCACCATATGCATGTCTTGCAATGATAATGGGTTCATCCCAACCACTCACCAGCGGTTTGATGTTCTTTACCAAGATTGGGGCACGAAAAACAGTTCCGTCCAGAATAGCTCGTAAAGTACCGTTAGGACTCTTCCACATCTTTTTCAGTTGGTATTCCTTGATCCTTGCTGCATCCGGTGTGATGGTGGCACATTTAACACCTACACCGTATTTTTTTATGGCATTCGCCGCATCCACAGTCACTTGATCATCGGTATCATCTCTATGTTTCAAACCCAAATCGTAATATTCGGTTTTTAAGTCAATATACGGGTATAGCAACTTGTCCTTAATCATTTGCCATAAGATACGCGTCATTTCATCTCCGTCTATCTCAACAAGCGGCGTAACCATCCTTACTTTTTGCATTAAAACACCTCGTTATTCATCTTAATATCTTCTCATTCTATTGATACCATTTTACTGAATGTCATTCTTCTTGTCAAATCATTTGTACATGCTGTTCCCTCTGCTATCAATAACCACGAGTATCGGGAACCTTTCCACATACAATTTTCTAACAGCTTCAGTTCCCAGATCTTCAAATGCGATTACCTCTGCACTTTTCACACATTGCGCAAGCAGTGCTCCTGCTCCGCCCGTAGCTCCAAAGTATACACATTTGTGTTTGACCATAGCATCGACCACATGCTGATTTCGACTGCCTTTACCAATCATTCCGGACAAACCTCGTTCGATAAGAAAAGGAGCATAAGCATCCATTCTACCGGAGGTGGTAGGACCTATGGAACCGATTATTTGTCCGGGTTTTGCAGGACACGGACCGGCATAATAGATCACTTGCCCTTTCAAATCAAATGGTATGGGTAGATCCTGCCGGATCAAATCCACCATTGCTTTATGCGCTGCATCTCTTGCGGTATATATTGTCCCTGTGATCTCGACGAAGTCCCCGCATTTTAGATTCTCGATTGTATGAAGAGTCAAGGGAGTATGCAATGATATAATGTTTTTCATATTTTGTTCCTTTCTCTCGACCATTACAGGATAACTTCAGCATGACGGGTGGCATGACAATTCATATTCACCGCAACAGGCAAACCGGCAATATGAGTCGGATATACGTTGATGTGAACGCTCAATGCAGTGGTCTTACCTCCTAATCCTCCGGGGCCGATACCTGTTTCGTTGATTTTTCTTAATAATTCAGCTTCCAGGCGGTCTAAATATTCAATTGGATTTTTTTGTGTCAACGGTCTTGTTAATGCTTTCTTAGCTAACAAAGCGGCTTTTTCCATGGTGCCGCCTACTCCTACTCCTACCACAACGGGAGGACAAGGATTCGGCCCTGCAGCAGCCACAGTCTCTATCACAAAATCCTTCATACCTTCTATTCCGTCTGACGGTTTTAGCATTTTTAACCTGCTCATATTTTCACTACCGAACCCTTTAGGGGCAAATATCATTTTAATCCGATCCCCGTACACAAATTCATAATGAATAACAGCAGGTGTATTGTCTTTTGTGTTGTTCCTAAAAAACGGATCCTCTACAATGGATTTTCGCAAATAACCGGTTTTATAACCTCTACGAACGCCTTCATTAATGGCTTCGGTTAAATTCAATCCTTCCACCAAAACTTGATTTCCGACCTCTACAAAGAAAACCGCCATTCCGGTATCCTGACAAATAGGTGTTTTGCATCTTGCGGCTATTTCTGCGTTTTGTATGATTTGAGCTAAAACATATCGTCCGGTTTGAGATGTTTCGGTTTCCAATCCTTCTTCAATAGCTTCTTTTACATCTGTGCACAGATTATAATTTGCTTCGATACACATTTCTTCTACTGCAGATATAACTGTCTCGTCTTTTATTACTCTCATATTAAAAAGTCCCTCGAATATTTTTAATAACAGTATATATGAAAATACTGCATGTATACAACAATTTACTACTTTTTAAGAAGTGCCTTATAAAGTTGAAACCTGTTTTCTACTAGAATATTTATAAAAGTTTATAACATTTTTAATTTTACAGTTATATCTATAAAATAAATTGGTAAAAATACAGGTAAATAGCTCGAAACTCTTGACAGTCAAGGGGTTTAGGAGTAAAATGATGACAAATTCCATGTTGAGGAGGATTCCTATGAACAAGACAGATTTGGTGAGAGCGATTTCAGCGAAATCAGGGCTTAGTAAGAAAGATAGTGAAGTTGCATTAAATGCGTTTGTTGATGCAGTTCAAGAAGCGTTATTGAACAATGAAAAAATAGTTTTAGTAAACTTCGGTACATTCGAAGTTAGAAATCGCGCGGCAAGAAAAGGCAGAAATCCACAAACGAAAACAGAGATTATGATCCCTGCTTCTAAAACTCCGGTCTTTAAAGCCGGCAAAGGATTTAAGGATAAGATCAACTCATAATTTCGAGATATGAAAAAGCGAAATATGAAAGTGAGTGTTTCACCTAACAATTAAATTAGGGAGAGTGCACTCTCTTTTTTTATATTAAACAGAGTACGGTTCTCAACCTTTTTTAACAATAAAATTCTGCCCTCCGATAACAACTTGTATTAAATTTTTCTACAAAACCTAGTTAACATATGTGAAAATAAAATGAATATATTTGATTATTCCTATCATTTTCGTAAAACGCTTTATTTTTTTATTGAACTTATTGTAGTAAAAATACAAAGCAGGTGTTTTATATGGGTAATGAGTCTTATATCAAAGAAATTAAATTTTTGAAAGAATGTGCACTGATCGGAATTGCGATCATTTTCCTATTAGGTAGTTTATGGCACTTTATTTATGCCTTAAGCGGAGAATCTCTTATCATCGGATTGATCGCTCCTGTCAATGAAAGTGTATGGGAACACTTAAAGTTAGCCTTTTTCCCCACTATTATCTGGTGGGTTTTTTGCTACATTTGTTCATACAAAAAGAACAACATTTCCATTACACAATGGATTATTTCAGCGATGTCGGCATCTCTGATCAGTCCGTTATTCATTTTATCATTTTACTATATCTATACAGGAATATTTGGAATTCATTCAATATTACTCGATATACTTTCGTTATTAATAGGAATAGCCATTGCTCAGGTAAAAGCCATACATATCTACAAAAATCCCAAGAGTAAAATTCACTTTTACTTAACTGTCGCTGTATTTGTTATCATCTTCATGTGTTTCGTCATTTTCACATTCAACGCTCCGCATCTACCTTTATTTCATGATGCGCTAACCGGAAATTACGGTATTTCTGTATAGAAAAAGTCCCGCTCTCCGATATGGATGCGGGACTTATATAATTCCGGCGACGA
>CALCRE010000167.1 GCA_937894465.1 uncultured Clostridia bacterium | reverse complement strand
ATATTGTGTTGTTTGCCTCCGGGATGATGACATCGTCTGACGAGAAGCGATAATGGCCTAAATTCATGATTCTTGATCCGTATGTCAATATATCGGCGGCATCCGGGTCGGTCATCAACCATTGCATGAAATACAATGCTTTCTCCGGTTGTGTGGATGAATAGGGAACCGGAACAGGTTGTATACTGAATGACTGTAAGTACATACCGGGAGTATCCATTAAGAAAATGGAATACCCTTTATTGAATATGTTGTCTTTCTCATCAACACATTGACTGGCGAAAGATTTGATGTACCATAAAGGGCGAAGTGTTAAAAAAATATCTTGTTTGCCCTGGATTAGTGCAGCATATTGATCTCTATCATCGGTAAAATAATTGCCGGTAAAAAAGGGTGAAAACTCTTCATGCAGGTTATCTAGTATATCCGTGTCCTCGATGGGTACAGGACGGAATTGATCATCTTCCTTATTCAATACAATCCCAAGATTTGGATAAAAGTTAAATGCGGGATAATGCCCGGTTTGTATCATGGAATACAGTAAAAGCTCCTGTCGGCTGACCAATATTTTTTGTTCTTCTGATATCGATTCATTGCCTCTGTATTTACTATCCATAATATCCAATAGAGTTTTGAAATCGGTAACAGAGTCAATATTGTTTTCTTCTAAAATACTGTTTTTAATGATGATGGATAATGCCGTAACGGTGGGCATACCGGCATAGACCGCATAAATCCTTCCGTTTCGTGAACACATTTGTTTGATTTGGGGATATTTTTCAAAGTTAAGAATGGCTTGTGGACAAAATTGAGGGATGTACTTCGTAATATCCATGTAGGTGCCTTCTTCAATCCATTTGTCATCCCAATAAAAAGAAGCCGGCCAGGCATCATAACCCAAAGGCCTGGTTATACTGCTGACTTTCGTAGGGAAGATCAAATCTCCGGACAGGCCGGAATTTAAGTAGGATAAATAGGCATTGTATTCCTCAAGATGACTTGGTATTTCAATAAAGTCCAATGAAAAATCCAATTCTTTTTTACAAAGTTGGGACAATGTCATAAAGTTAATGAACATGTTGTCATTTTTTTGCGAAGGAACCCCATAATCCACATAACCTAGTCCGGCTTTGATGTATAAGATTTTTAAAGGATCTTGAGTGAATTTTACAACTTCGCCCGCATTTATCTCAACAGTGGTGACTTTCTCGCTGAACTCAAACTCTTCATTCCGGTTGTTATTCTCACAAGAAGCAACCGGCAAAATCAATAAAACCGATAATAATAGGAGAAATTTTTTCATGATATACCCCCGGAGATGTTTATGCTTTGAATATAGTCCCTCACTTTACTCATCATTTCTTCGTTTCCCCGATATTCCGACAAATCCCTCTTCACATCATGGGCCGTAAGGGTGGAATCAGGGTTAGTAATCCACTCTAAGATACTGTCATAGAGTAATGTTCTCCGATCCCTGTATTGATATTGAATTACTTTTTCATATTCTATTTGAAGGTTATAGTTCATATGATCGGAATCCAATGCTCTATAAAATGGCGGATAAATAGCATCGTATGTTCTTTCCTTGTACTCGTCAATGATATTAAATTGCTTATTTCCGCAAAGGTAAGCTTTTTCGGAAAAGTTGGCGATTAAATTATGAAAGTCAAAAAGTGTGCTCCATGGTTTTGGAACGATGATGTTATCATCCGAAAGCCAATAATGGCTTATTGTTTGAATCGCCGATCCGTATGTTAATATGTCTGCGGCATCCGGGTCTGTCATACACCATTGCATAAAATACAATGCTTTTTCCGGTTGGGTGGAGGAGTAAGGAACCGGGATCACTTGTATGTAAAAAGGATTTAAGTGTATATTAGGAGCATCCATTAAAAAAATAGAATACCCTCTATTGAAAAAGTTTACATTCTCGTCTAAACTGCTCCCGGAAAAACTCTTTATGATTTTCAAGGGCTGCATCGTGATGGCCAAGTCTTGTTCACCTGCTTGAAGAGCCGTATACTGTTCGGATTTTGAGGTAAAATAGTTACCGGTGAAAAAAGGTGAAAACCGTTCAACCATATAGTCTAATATGTCCGTGTCTTCTATGGTAACCGGGTAATAGTCTTGATCTTCCAGTCCTGATACAATGCCAAGGTTTAAATTGGACATTGTCACGGGATAATATCCGGATTCAAACATGGAATACAACAAAAGCTCCTGATAATCGAACATGATTTTCCGCTCTTCCGGTATGGAATCAGCTCTGAGGTACTTGTTATTCATGATTTCCAACAATGCCTCAAAATCTGTGACGGAGTCCAGATTGTTTTCTTCTAAAATACTATTTTTAATGATCAAAGAATATGCTGAAATGGTGGGCATACCGGCATACAGAGCATAGATTTTACCGTTTCGGGAACACATTTGTTTAATTTGGGGATACTTTTCAAAATTAATCGTGGCTTGGGGACAAAATTGCGGAATGTACCTCGTAATATCCATATACATGCCCTCTTCAATCCATTGGTCGTTCCAATAAAAGGAGCCTGCCCAAGTGTCGTACTCCGAGGTTTCCAGGATTTTTTCAACCTTAGTTGGAAAAATCAAATCTCCGGACAAACCGGAATTCAAGTAGGATAGATAGGCATTGTATTCTGTGTCCGAATCCGGTATGTCGATAAAATCCAATGAAAAGCCCAGTTCCTTTTCACAAGCTTCAGACAATGTCATAAAGTTGATGAACATATTTTCTTTTTGGTGTGTACGATAGCCCCAATCCACTGTACCGATTCCGGCTTTCAAGTACAGAATCTTCAAAGGTTCTTGGGTAAAGACAGTGGCTTCATCCGGGGACAGTTCAATGGTGGTGACTTTTTCACTTGAATCAAAAACTTTATTTTGGTTCATTTCACAAGATACAGCGAAAATGATTATGAAAATAGACAACAAAAAAAGAAGAAACTTTTTTATGGATGTGGAAAGTAGAAGCTTGCTATAAATCATCATACACCTTCTTTGGTTTCGAAAAGAATTTTTCGCAATTAATAAATATACTGAAAATGGAATCTAGTCTATTAACAGAATACAGAAAATATAAACAGATGTCAAGTGTTGGAAAATTACTTGTCCGAAGGATGTATATTCTAGAAGGCTTGGACATACCTTTTTAAAGGGTGATAAGATGTTAAACTATATTTGGGCGGCTTTGATTATAATATCGGTAATTGTAGGCTTTATATCCGGAAGGACGGCGGAGGTTTCTGCGGGAATCCTTGAATCGGCTAAAACTGCGGTGAATGTTGTGTTAGGATTGACCGGCATGATGTGTTTTTGGACAGGTATGTCGGCGATTTTAGAAAAATCTTCTGCAGTTAAAGCTTTGAGTGAAATAATTGAGCCTTTAATTAATCTTTTATTTCCAAGGATAAAGAAGGAAACCAAAGCAAAAGAGAAAATCGTGATGAATATATGTGCGAATGTGTTGGGTATGGGAAATGCAGCGACACCTTTGGGGCTAGAGGCCATGAAGGAGTTGGACAGAATCAATCCAAGCACAAATGCATCAGAATCCATGATGCTGTTTTTGGTCATTAACACTTGTTCTTTTCAACTGATCCCCACTTCGGTAATCAGCTTGAGGTATAACGCAGGAGCCGTCAATCCATATGACATTATCATTCCCATATGGATCACATCATTTTTAACATTACTAAGCGGGATTCTACTTTGCAAATTACTTGAGCGAACAAGGAGATCCGTGATATGAAAGTCATTAATCAAATGTCCATGTATGTCGTACCAATCATATTGTTGACCATTGTATCCATTGGATTAAGTAAAAAGATAAAGGTCTTTGAAATTTTCACACAAGGTGCAAAAACCGGTTTGGATACGGCTGTCAAATTGGTTCCTACATTGGTGGGTTTGATTGTTGCCATCGGAATGTTCAGGGCATCCGGCGCCATGGAACTATTGGTGTATGCATTAAGCCCTGTCACCGATTGGATCGGCATTCCCGCCGGAGTGATGCCTCTTGCCATATTAAAACCGGTTTCCGGTGCAGGATCATTGACATTGGTATCTTCCATTATGAACCAATACGGTCCGGATTCCTTTATCGGGAAACTGGCTTGTGTGATGATGGGATCCACCGAAACAACATTTTATGTTATCGCCATCTATTTCGGTGTCACAAAAGTAAAAAACACAGGATATATGATTCCTGTGGCGGTCACTGCAGATGTAGTCTGCATTTTGTTATCTTTCTTTGTTTGCAAGCTCTTCTTTCTCTAAGAAAACTAGATTACACTACATTTTCTGTCACATCCTTTGCTCTTTCGAATAATATATTATGTAAATGAAAGAAACGAGGGATAAAAAATGCCTTTATCAGCCAGGGAAATGTTTGCTAGAATGATTCGGTGCGAAGCCGAAGGTGAGGGCGAAAATGGTATGAAGGCGGTTGCCAGCATAATCATGAATCGCGTTCATGTAGCTTACGGCGAGTATATGAGGGTTTGTCAAGGTGATCTGAAAAAAGTATTGCTGCAACCATACCAATTCACTTGCGCAATGACAGTGGTTTATGGTAGTGATAATCCGCAAAACATCTATAATATATCTCCGGAGCAAGCTCATTATGAAATTGCCGATTGGGCATTGTCCGGCAACCGTTATTGGGGTGTAGATGACTGCCTTTGGTACTATAACCCGTTCAGCCCGGATTGTGAAGTGAACTTCCCCAGAAACGGAAGCGGCTCTTTTTATACGAGAATCAACGATCATTGTTTTTATCAACCGACTTCCTTGTATGCGGAAACTTAATATCCTTCGAGACTGATCATACATAATTTTAAGAAAAGTGCAAGAACAAAATGATGTATCAAGAAGACCGAATTTGCCTGCAAATGAATATTGGGCAAGCAATAAAGACAATACATTTCGAAAGGATAACAGGCCGGCAACCGGAACATTACCGGCTGCAGCGGCTCCTATAGTGCCTAAAACAGGAACACTCCCCGAAATGTCAACTCCAAAACCTGCAAACCAAAGCAAAATCATGGAGTCTCAAATGAGTAACAAGCAATATAACAACCGTCCTTCGGTTACCGTACCGATTATGGGGGGAGGAGCCATGTCACCGGATGTAATGCCTCAAGCCTCATTGGATATGGCAAGAGCGGATTTATTGCCTATGGGCACACCGGATTTGGTTAGAGCCACGCAACTATTGACTCCTACCGGAGTGCAAGGTGTATTGACACAACCCTCCGGAAGCATGCTGCCTCCGGGAGCTTATGCAACTTGTGATATGGCGCAAATGCCCGGTCAGGAACCCGGGTCAGTTCAATCGAGGTGCGGACGTGTTTCCGACTTAGGTTATATTCAAGGATTTTTGAGAACACAAATCGGACGACATGTCAAAATTGAGTTCGTTGTAGGAACCAATATGTTCATTGATCGGGAAGGTTATCTGGTGGATGTGGGTATTGACTATTTAATTATTAATGAAACCAATACGGATGACTATTTATTGTGTGACATGTACTCTATAAAGTTTGTGAAGATCTACTTCTGACAGGAAAGTCTTTTACATAAGAAGCAAAAGGGAAAGTTACGTTTTACGATGTACTTCATAAAGACAGTAATGTGGATTTATGATGAGGCAGACAGCAATGAGGTTGTCTGCCTTTGCGCTTTTCTATTGTCAAAATCATTGTAGGTGGTTAAAATATAGAATATACTTGTAGAATCCGTTTTTAACATGTTAAAGAAGGTTAAAAACGGTTATATTAAATAGAGGAAAGTGTTGTAAAAAAGGTGGTAATGTATGGATAAACGTAAAACTATTATATTAGGTAGTATTGTATTAGGCGTCATATTATTGACGGTTGCTTTGATCTTAATATTTAACGCGGGAAACAAAAGCCCCGAATGGTCTTTTAAAAATATGGTTGAGTTCTATGACGATCTGTCGAATGAATTTAAGAATCCGGAGTGGCTGGAGATAAAAGGTGTGGTGGAGAATGTAAATGTCTTCATTGGTGAGGACAATAGTCTAAAAGCCATCCTATATGGCCAAATACCGGCAAATTATAATAACGTACCGGAGCTTCGGATTAAAAACCGCAACAAAAAGTATTTTCTGGAGGTCTATTACAGGAAGGATCAGATTGATTTGCAGAAAGGATCTTTACAACTGGATTTGTACATTCCTGAGGATTATCAAGGTTGGTTTTCCATTGACACCTATTCTGGAAGTGTTCAGCTGGCGGCAGGTAAAAACAGTGACATCACAGTTAATTCAGTGTCCGGAGACATAACGGCAGAAAAGATGGAATGCAACAATTTTGTTGCCCAATCGGGGTCGGGGGATATTAGATGCGAGAAGCACATCCGGTAATGTATCCATGCAAAAAATTGACACGAAGAACATGCAATCGGCCTCTGTGTCCGGAAACCTGTCTTTTGTCGGTAATGCAGGGCAAGTCACTGTGGAAACCGTTTCAGGACCTGTGGACATCCGATTGGAGAGCTTAAAGGATGATGTGGTGTTAACAGGCGTATCCGGAGATATCTCTTTATTGATTAATGCTTCAGCGGCTTTTGACCTCAATGCCGACACAACCACCGGTAACATTACCCTCCAAGGGTTTGACATCAAGGCGGGAAAAGAATCCCCGGGTACTTTGCAAGGAAAAATAAACGGAGGCGGTTATGATGTAAAGATCAGAACAACCTCCGGAAGTATTACCATTGATAGAAATTCAAAATCCTAAATGATAGATTGATCATGTTTCCAGGTACCGTTTAATTTTATGGGTCGTGGTCTTTTTAAATTCATTTTTTTGAACGAACACCTTTTTAACGGCCTTGTAACTGACCAATGACTTGTTGATCTTTTTTATTTCATTGTTCAGTAAAGTTGTCAATTCCGCCTCGGACAACCCTTGGGGATATTGTGATTCGATATAGTCGTGATCGGGGACGATTTTGACCGATACAATCTCGTCTCCGGTGATTTCATCCATCGCGCCGTAAACCAAGCACTCTTTTACCAAGGAGCAAGCGCATATCAAAGCTTCCAATTCTTCAGGGAAGATATTCTTGCCGTTTTTCGTTACAATGACATTTTTCTTTCTTCCGGAAATAAACAAGAAGCCTTTTTTGTCTAAGTACCCTAAGTCTCCGGTTCTAAAATACCCTTCTTCGTCAAATGCATTTTTATTATCTTTTTCATCCAAATATCTCAACATAATACTGGGGCTTTTGATACAAATTTCACCGATCCCGTCTTCATTCTTATCTTTGATGACGATTTCGGTTCCCGGCATGGGGACCCCGGTGGAACCGATTGCATGACATTGATCCGTTTCCACAGTGGCGATGGGAGAGCACTCTGTTAAGCCGTAGCCTTGTATGCATTGAAGACCCAGCTTAGAATAACCTTTTGCTACAATCGGATCGAGTGCAGCGGCGCCTGCGATGACAAGGCGAAGTTTACCACCCATAGCGGCATAAATATCTTTGAATAGCTTGTCGGAGACGTTGATGCCTGCTTTAAGCAAAAGACCGTTTACATTGGAAGCTATTTTAAAAGTACTCATTTTACCTTTGCTCTCAATATTTTTTAAGATCTTCCAATAAATCGATTCCAATAATAAAGGAACAGTAATTAATACCGTAACACCTGTTTCTTTTAAATTTTTGGCTATATGCCGTAACCCGTCGGACACCACAATGGTGCCGCCTAAATAAATTGGGCAGAGGAAATTACATGTGCACTCATAAGTGTGATGTAAGGGTAGAACGGACAAGAACACATCGGTATCATCTGCACTGATGACTTTACACATATTCATAATATTGGACACAATGTTACGGTGACACAGGATCACGGCTTTGGAATTGGATGTTGTGCCGGATGTGAACAATATGATCAAAGGTGCTTCCGGGTCAATCTTCGTATCGATAAAGGAGCGATCACCTTTCTCCACCAATTCGGTTCCTTTTTGTATCAAGTTTCCGTAAGAATATCTCTTTTCTTCATCTTGGGCTAAATCAAAATTAATAAAGTATTGGACATCCTGACATTGCCGGATTGCAGCTTGGATTTCATTGTCTTTTTTGCCGGAATACAGAATCGCTTTGGCTTTAGACCTTTCTAATAACGTTATGATTTCGTTTTCCGGTAACTCTTTGTCGATGGGAACAACAGAACCGGTTCCGCAAACGGTAGCCATATAGGAGACATTCCATTCATAACGATTTTCTCCCATGACGGCAATAGGTTGATCCTTTAAACCCAGTGAAATGAGGGCGGTTCCCAGTGCATCCACATCTTTTCTGAAACGGGAATAGGTTGTTTCCGTATAGGGATTACCGGAATCTTTTCTATGGCGAAATGCGACGTTGTTTGGAAACATCTTTTCGCTGGTGTACAGTAAATCCTTGATATCGCTTACAAACCTCTTTTCGTAGTGACCTTTCATTTTGACTCTCCTTCGATTAGCAAGAACTATGATCTGCTCATAAAGACACTAAAATTTTACCATAGCCATGCCTATAGTTCAATATATGGCAGAATATTTTCATTATTATGAAAAAACAAAGAATTAAGCAGCTTATAAAGGAACCGGTTGACTTGTCTTCATAGCTCACCATCACGTACTTTTCTTTCGTGTATGATCTGCCTTCCTTCTTTTAATACATCCAGTGCTTCCCACGGTAATGCACCATCAATCACTGCCGCTTCAATATGTACATTTAAGTATTCGGCATAAGGCAGAATCACTTTAATCATATGCCAATCCGTTTCACCGTCCAATATTTTCTGAAAAATTTGTAATTTTGATTTTTCATCTAAGAAGGGTATTAACTTTTCAATCAATTCAGGGTCGGCGCATTCAAATGAGGCTTTTTCAAGCAAAGCGGTAAAGCCTTCATCATTAAGATATTCTGCAAGATTCACAACGTTTGATATGTCAATACCTTGTTTGGAAAACCCTTTGGCCATTTTTGCCAATACACCGGGCTTGACAAGAGGTGCAAGGTTGACCATGTCGGCAACGTTTTCCACTTCAACATCCATGTTTCCGGAAGCTATTTTGTTCAGTATAACGGACTCGTTCCGTGAAGGCTCTCCGGAATTGATCAGTTCATCCAATGACACATGGTATATATCCGCAATTAAAACCAATATGGATACATCAGGAAAGCTGTCACCGGTTTCATATTTGGAGATGGCCTGCCTTGTCAGGTTCAATTGGTCTGCAAGCTCAGATTGTGTCATATCGGCATTTTTACGTAGTCTTGATAAATATCCGCCGAACTTTTTGGTATCAAACATTTGCATCACTCCTTCTGATCCATTCTACTATACAACCCGAGTAAATATCCGGCAATATTTAGTTGCGCGAAATGAAAGAGTCACGCAACTGACCTTTGCTTGCTATGTTGCTAATGTATTTATAAACTATGAATTGAAAGGAATTGACAGACAATTTTTAACTGGGAGGTTTAAATGGAAGAGAAATTCTACAGCTTACTATATCCTGATGAACATAGCCGGGAGACCCAAGTCTCAATACCGAAATATATAACGGAAAATATCGGATTTAACGATGTGAAAGAGTGGTTTTACAATACCGTAAGATATAAGGAACGACACAAACAACAACTGGATCAATTGCTCACCGAAGGTCACTCGATTCGATACAGACAAGATATTTTATCCGATATCACATCTTCCGCCGGGTTACAAGAAGCAATTCGTCAATTTTTACCTCGGTTGTATCGCTTAAGGACCCAATTCAACGAATATATCATTGGAATAAATGACAGGACAAGTGATGCATTGTGGAAGGTTGATCTATATGAGTGCTATGCATCTTGTATGAAAGAGCTGGTTGATATTCTGACAACACATCAACATATATGTTCTGAAGGCTTGCTCTTATTACGTAAATATGGTTTTGAAATGATAAATAACTCTACATATATGAATGGAATCTCTGCTCTTTCTCGTGTTCGGCGATTAATGGATGAAATACGTTTCGTATCTGTGGATGTGCAGGTCAACAGTCTGTTTGAACCGAACCGAGCAAAAATGTCGATAAAAAAGCAAGAAAGGAACAAGCTCGGTCTTTTGTGTGAACTGTTTAGTGCGGAACAAGAAAAAAACCATGAACATTTTTCCGTCAAAAGCCATCCGGTAATCGGTATACAAGCAATCTACAACGAGAAGTATAAAAAGCAAATAGAAGACATTTTACAAGCTGCAGATCCTGTGCTTAGAGCCTATAACCGGTCGGATATTGAGAAAATGTTGGAGTTGGATTTTGAATTAGATTTTTATTTGTCCGCTGTATGTTTTAACAATAGAATAAAAGACATGGGAATTGAAATGTGTGTACCTGTCATTTGTTCCGATGAGGACAATGTTTGTGTGGTTGAAAAAGCCGTGGATTTAGGTCTGGTTGTGCGCATAAGTAAAGAAGAGAAAATTAATCCGAAAATCATTTCCAATAAAATATGTTTGGATGATTCAGCAAGAATTTATGTGCTTACCGGAGCTAACGGAGGAGGAAAGACGACGTATTTAAGGAGCATTGGTATTGTTTTTATGCTTTTTCAGAATGGTTTGTACGTTCCGGGTAGCCATGGTCGGATCAGCCCGATTCAACATCTGTTTATACACTTTCCGCAGGAAGAAGAAAAAGTTGCCGGGGAGGGGAGACTGGGTGAGGAATTGGTTGCATTAAGGAAGATTTTAGATCAGGCTGTATCGGGTGATGTCATATTATTAAATGAGTCATTATCAGGAACAAGCATGGCTGAAAGTATGATGATCTGTGCTGATTTTTTAAGGATATTGTCCGAATTAGGAGTCAAATGCGTGTTTGCTACACATCTGCATGTACTGGCTGATTGTTTGGAAGAAATGAATTGTTACGAGAATGTCGTAAGTCGTATGGATTCGTTGACAGCTGTCGTGGAAGAGATAAGGTGCAATGATAAAGTCACAGAAAGAAAAAGGACGTATAAAATTGAACGGAGAAAACCTGAGGGTGAAAGCTATGCCGACGATATTGCCTATGCCCATGGCATTTCGTATGAACAAATCATGTTGACAAGAAAAGAGAGGGGGAATATTAATGTCTTGTAATTTTAGCTTATACAGTTGCCAACCCATAAGTCATCATATGGTGATATCTGCTGATCAAGCGGAGAATCTCGGGTTAACTGATGTTTGCGACCTTTTAAAGGAAAAAAATAATGAATTTAAAATACTATCCGGCATGTTGACCAAGGTTCCGGTTGATGTAGCGGATATCAAATATCGGCAAGATATTTTTGAAGATATTAAAGGGAACTTTCAGCTATTTAAAAGAATTGACAAATGGATTGACCGTGTGGTGGAATTAGAGGACATGATGAATACAAATGAGAGGGGATCCGACTGGCGACATCAGTTGAAAAGGAAAATAGCGGCAACAGATCAATATATGATGTGTGTTGAAGGCTTGTGTGAGATTATAAAATATAACGGTTTTAAATCAGAGGGAATCAAGCATCTTCATAAACTGTTAATTGAGCTGCAGTCTCAGAAAAACTATATTTTGCTTAAAAAAATCGTGAACGATCATGACAATGCACTATATAATATGACCGGTGTGACCATACGAATTGAATTTGATTCTTTATTGCACCCGGAGCGGGCTTGTCTGGTAGATTACGTTCAGGAAGAAGGCGATGGTGTAAAAGAAATAAAAAATCCTTTTGCAAAACTTCGAAATGTTGACTCACAGGAGCCCCAAGATACCGTCATTACAAAGGATGACGTAACAGGTGCGTTTTTCATATCCAACCTACAACCGATCATAACCCTGTGTATGCAGCAATTATGTGAAGCATTTGATCGTTATTTGTCAAATCACGGAGGATTTATTAGTAAGATTGCTTTTCAACTGTATTTCTATATGATCGCCGCTCGAATGGTAGACACATTTGAAAACATGGGATTGAAAATGTGCAAACCTGAGATTGATAACGGAAGTGTCCATCACATGGAAAGAGCCTATGACTTACTAACAGGTCTTCAATTGCACAAGACGGGAAAAGTAAAAGATTTGGTTGTGAACAATATCGACTTCACCGACCCTAAGAGGGTTTTCATCCTGACAGGTCCTAATCGGGGAGGAAAGACCACATTTTTAAGAACTGTAGGACTTGCTCAGATTCTATTTCAAGCAGGGCTTTATGTTCCGGCATCAAGTGCTGTGATGTCACCTGTACGAAACATATACACCCATTATCCTAAAACAGAACGAAAATTGATCGGAGAAGGTCGTTTAGGTGAAGAATTGCGTGAGATATCCGAGATTCTAAAATGTATATCAAAAGATAGTTTATTGCTCATGAATGAATCTTTGTCCAGCACTTCAGCCTATGACAGCTATGTAATTTCGAAAAACATCATAAAAGTCTTAACAAAAATCGGTACGCGAACTGTATTTGCAACCCATATCCATGAGTTATCCCGTGAAACGGATCAGATGAATAAACATTCGGACAGTGAGTACCGCGTGGTACCTTTATCGGCCGGCGTAGAGGAAATCAATGTTGATAACAAAGAAGAAAAGAGTTTTAAGAGAACATATGTCATACAGGAAGCTAAATCGGACGGACACAGCTATGCAAAAGATATTGCACGTGGGCACGGCATGACTTATGATCAAATGAAAAGCCGATTGGCATCCGTTAAGCAAGAACGATGTTTCAAATCAGGCTCTTGTAAATAAAAATAGTTGACAGTTATTTTTAAAACCTGTCAACTATTTTGGTACACCATCGGGGGCTCGAACCCCGGACACCCTGATTAAGAGTCAGGTGCTCTACCAGCTGAGCTAATGGTGCTTAGAGTTTGTTCTGTTGCTCACAAGAAAAAATTATACACATGTAGATTCAAAATGTCAACCCTGTTTTTTAAATTTTCTTAACTTGAAATATGAAATTATGATCATTAAAGAATTTTAAACACATGATAATGAGTAAGTAGTGGTAAAAACAGTTAAGAATTAATGATACTGGTTGTAGCTAACTTTTTTATAATATTGACAAACAGTCTTTATGGGTTCATAATAAATAGAATGCTTTTTATAATAAACAACTATTTTATTGCATTTGATCTGTTTGATCTAGAATCTTAGGGAGGATACAAAAAGGATGCCTATTACTGAAATATTGGCTCGTAATGCTCAATTGTACGGGCAAGATATAAGCTTGGTTGAAATAAACCCGGAGGAACAGGAAAAACATGAATCTTGGAAAGAATTTGATCTGGTAGAAACGGGTTTATCAAAATATCGACGTGAAATCACATGGAAAGAATTTGATGAAAAAGCAAACCGATTCGCCAATTTATTATCATCCAAAGGCTTGAAAAAGGGTAATAAAGTAGCAATACTATTAATGAATTGCCTGGAATGGTTACCTATTTATTTCGGTATATTAAAAATTGGAGCCATTGTAGTCCCATTGAATTACCGCTATGCAGC
>CALCRE010000166.1 GCA_937894465.1 uncultured Clostridia bacterium | reverse complement strand
CATTGTTACCGCCTTATATTGAAAATATGGGTGTTAAAGCATGTTGTGACGTGGAACAAGCAGTCACCGGTGCAGATGTGGTCATGGCTTTAAGGATACAAAAAGAACGCATGGATAGCGGATTGTTCCCATCTACTCGAGAATATTCGGAGTTTTTCGGAATTCATGACGGTGTCATAAAAAAAGCAAAAAAGGATGCTTTGATTATGCATCCCGGACCGGTGAACAGAGGCGTGGAAATGACATCATCACTGATTGACAGTGATTCTTCGGTCATCGAGACCCAGGTGACCAACGGGGTAGCGGTGAGAATGGCCTTGTTGTACCTGATGACCAGAAAGGAAGGCTAAACTATGAGTATATTGATAAAAAACGGATATGTAATTAATGGAAACGGTGTGAACAACGGAATAAAGGACATCTTTATCGATAACGGTTTGATTGCGGAAATCAATGAGGATTTGCATATGAAGGCCGACACGGTGATTGATGCTACAGGTTTGCATGTGTTTCCGGGCTTTGTAGATGCTCATTGCCATTTGAGAGATCCCGGTTTTGAATACAAAGAAGACATTAAAAGCGGCACAAGAAGCGCAGCACAAGGCGGATTCACCTCGGTCGCTTGTATGCCCAACACTGATCCTGTAGCGGACAACAAAGCCGTCATCTCCTATATAATCAACAAAGCCAAACATGAAGGTGTGGTGAATGTATTTCCCATCGGTGCCGTTACCAAAAACCAAAAAGGGGAGTTCCTTGCGGATATCGGAGAAATGAAACAAGCCGGAGCCGTGGCTTTATCTGATGACGGAAGACCGGTGTTATCTGCTTCGTTGATGCGTAAAGCAGTTCAATATGCTTCTGCATTCGATTTGACCGTCATATCCCATTGCGAGGATTTAAGTCTTGTGGAACACGGATCCATGAATGAAGGATACATGTCCACTGTGTTGGGATTACCCGGTATTCCCCATGAAGCCGAGGAAGTCATGGTGGCCAGGGAGATCTTGTTGTCTGAAGGGTTGAATATACCGATTCACATAGCTCACGTTAGCACTAAAACATCAGTGGCCTTGATTCGAGATGCAAAAAGAAGAGGGGTAAAGATCACTTGTGAAACATGTCCCCATTATTTCAGCTTGACCGATGAAGCGGTGACCGGTTACGATACCAATGCAAAGGTGAATCCTCCCTTGAGAACCGAAGAGGATCGTATTGCCATCATACAAGGGTTGGCCGATGACACCATCGACATCATCGCAACAGATCACGCACCTCATCACCAAGATGAAAAAAATGTAGAATTTAATTTGGCAGCAAACGGCATCTCCGGGTTTGAAACGGCCTTCGGTTTATGTTCAACCTATTTGTTAAAACCCGGTGTTTTGACATTAGAAAGATTTGTTGACAAAATCGCCGTCAATCCGTCCCGGTTGTTAAAGATCAAACGTGGAACCCTGAAGAGGGGAGATGCGGCCGATGTGACCATATGTGATTTGGAACGCCCGGTTCAAGTGGATGTGAAAAAGTTTTATTCAAAGGGCAAGAATTCACCCTATGACGGAAAATCATTAATAGGAACAGTGGAGTACACTATAGTGTCCGGAAAACCCATAGTGATGAAACAAGAACCGGTCACACCGGAAGAAGGAGTTTAAATGTTTACCCATCGATTGACAGAAAGAATAAAGGAAATGGAGAATCCCGTTGTGGCGGGATTGGACCCGAGACTTGAATACTTGCCGGAGTCTATCATCCATGAAGCAGTGGGACTGCACGGTAAAACATTCAAAGCGGCAGGTTATGCAATCCGTAAATTTAACGAGCAAGTCATTGATGTGCTGTGTGATATGGTTCCTGCAATCAAACCTCAGTTTGCCTATTACGAGTTGTACGGCCTCGAAGGCTTGTCTGCTCTATATGATACAGTGGCATATGCAAAGGGAAAGGGGTTGCTGGTTATTGGAGACGGGAAACGTAATGATATCGGGAGCACAGCAAAAGCCTATTCCGATGCTTGGTTGGGAAAAACCAATCTCTTTGGAACCGATGTATTCGGCTTGGATTTAGATGCTTTGACCGTCAATCCCTATTTAGGAATCGACGGAATCAGACCCTTTATAGATACTTGCGTTCAATATGGAAAAGGTATTTTTGTTTTGGTCAAAACATCCAATGAGTCATCCGGAGAAATTCAAGATTTGAAAGTCGGGGAGCAGACTGTTTACGAAAGAGTGGCTTCTTTGGTAGCCCAATGGTCTGAAGGCTTGATCGATGAATATGGATACAGCCCCGTCGGAGCAGTGGTAGGCGCCACCTATCCGGAGCAAGCGAAAAAAACAAGGCAATTAATGCCTAACAGCTATATATTGGTTCCGGGCTACGGAGCACAGGGGGGAACGGCGAAGGATTGTATTCCTTCTTTTCATAAGGACGGTACGGGAGCTGTGATTAATGCCTCAAGAAGCCTGGTGTTTGCTTATAAGACAAAAAGATGGAGTTCCATATATAACGGGGAGAATTATTTGGAAATCATCCGTGAGGAAGCAGTACGGATGAAAAAGGAGATAAAGGAAGCCTTTTCGGAGAAAATAGAAGAAGGTGAATTACATGAGTAAAAATTTGACCGGAGTTATATTGGAAAATCGGCAAATTCGCAACACGGATGTATACCTCATGAAAGTGAAGCCACAAGATGGTGCAGGCCACGCTCAGCCCGGTCAATATGTCAACATTCGTTGTTCTGAGGGCACG
>CALCRE010000165.1 GCA_937894465.1 uncultured Clostridia bacterium | reverse complement strand
GATTCTTCACAACTGATAAAAATGCATATGTCTTTAAGAAAATGAATCATATGGAATAAAATAAGAGATTGTTGTGTTTTGCAACAATTTTTTGTTTTCATAACCCGTATCTCCAAGCAGTATATTATTTGTATCGATGTGGAAATTATATCATCTTCATTATTGTGCAAATCAGATTATTGTGTAATTTTATTGTAATATCGTTCAAAGATATTCACTCTTATTCAAAAGGAATTGTATACCCGTTTCGGATATTTATTTTACATTATTTGTATTGTCTTATTTTCCATTTATGTTATAATTATAATAATACTTTACAAGAGAGGTGTAGAAATGAAAAAGTTGTCATTATTGTTGTCAGTGCTTTTGTTGTTCACAATGGTGTCCTGCACGCAAAGTTCAGAACAACAGCCTGTTGATTCTAGTATCACAACTACCACACAGGTTACAACAACTAAGCCGCAAACCACGACCAAGGCAGATCCGCCAACAACCACGACCAAAGCTACTGTGACAGAACCGGTGAATCCATTTGCTAACCATCTGGAAATTACATACCTAACCAGGTTCTGTGATAACTATGAAGAAGGGCGTTGGGATGAGAAGGAGCTTGAAGAAAAATTCAACATCGACTTGAAGGTTTGGAACATTGATGCCTATAGTGCAGAACAATGCACTATGATGGCCGCCGCCGGTGATTGGGCCGACACCGGATATGTCAATGGATATGATCCTGTGAGGGCATATAACGAAGGCTTAACTCGAAACATTACTCTTGATCAAATCAGAACCAAGTTACCGGAATACTACAGTATTCTAGAATCAAACCCAATAGGATTCCAATTTAATCTAATTCCTGAGGAACCGGATACATATTACGGCATATCTTTTTGTTATGCCATGAATAACTACTGGTATCACGTTAATTGCTTCCGATTAGATTGGTTGGAAAATGTCGGTTACGGGATTGATGACCTGACTGAAGTGAAATTGTCCTACGAAGGGTTATCGCAAGCCGCAGAAGATACCATATTTCTATCAAACCACATCTTTTCCTTTGATGAATTTACAGATATTATGAGAGCATTCACCGAAGACGACCCTGACGGAAACGGTGTTGATGACACCTTTGGTGCTATGTATCCTCTAACCGGACCATCCTACGGAAGTACATGGACTGATATTTACACCGGAATGTTCGGAGTCACTTCATATTACACAACATGGTTACACTATGACGAAGCAAGTGGTAACTATGTACCGCCTTATGCAACATCCGGATGGAGAGACTTCCTAGTATTCATCAATGACATGCTTTCTAAAGGATACATGAATTATATGCAAAATGTAACGGAAACAAATGATTACCTGGGCAATTTCTACGGTTGCCTCAATACCGGTGCATACGGGCACTTTCCATTGGACGCACTGTACAATATGAATCCCGGTTATCCCGCTTGGGTTAGGGATTGGGTACCCAACGGCCTGCTTTCCAAAGATCCGGGTGCACAATTTGTGATTTTACCTGTGATCGTAGGACCTGACGGAAAAGGCGGAAATCGTCGATATTTGGATACTCCATTCAGAGACGGTGCTTGGGGTACTTGGTCTTTCGGTGCATCTTGCACTGATGAAAAACTGGATCGGTGCCTTGCTCTTCTAAGATACACTCACTTTACCGATGAAGGATTCTACAGATATTATTATGGTCTGGAAAACGTTCATTACAAATGGTCCGGTGAGCCGTACAACAGCGCAATTATTGCCACAGACATTACCAAGATTCCGAAACAATATACATCCAATGCCATTCAAGCAATTTTCGCAACAGATAAGTTCTTGACCGATTTTAAGAAATGGTCCATGGTCAGTGAATTCTTCTACACTTTGTGTGAATTCCAAATCGAGAATGATTGGTTTGTGAATTACACATTAGAACCCGACAAACTGATAAGCCGCCTATTCATGGGCAACGATATGTATGATGAGTATATTAAGCTGCGAGATACAATTCAATCGGATATATTAACCGTATCTAATGATTTTAGAAACAAGGCTTTCCAAGGCGAACTGGCTAACATCAACGCAGAATGGAGTACATACATCGATCAGCTGTACGCTGCCGGTTTGGAGGAATACGTTAAAATATTTAATAGGGAAGAATTCAAGCTGTTTGAAATCGATAAGAGTAAACTATATTAAAAATCAATATCATTTCACAAAGAACAAAAACAGTTGGAAGAAAAGGCTGCCGGGGCAGCCTTTTCTAATACAATTTAAGTTTCAATCATTTTTTATTCTAATCCTTGGCTAAGCATATTCCTGATGTAAAAATAGAAGCCATCTGCTACCTGGGCATATCCGTCATCAATAGGATGCACGGCATTGTTTTGGATACGAATGGATTCTTTTGATCGGCAATTAGGTTTACGCTGATCATGTGACACATTATTCTCGGTATCAAACATCACATGTAAAGGAACAACCCCTACATTGTCCACTTGTTTCCTGTCAAATGTATTTAACATGTATAGGTTGTAGTAATGGGTGTTTCGGATGTAACGATACCGTTGATATTTAGACCCGTAACTGCACCCGAATGCATCCTGACTGCTCGAAGGGGGTAACATAGTGGTAATTCCAATATGAATACCCTTATCATACCGGTGAATATTTTCAATGATTTTTCTATATGTCTCACAGTTATATTCCGCTTTTTCAACCATTTGATCATCATCTTGCATGAACACAATATCATTCGGTCCTAAAAAGAAGAAAACAAAATCAACCTGATCAAATCCATTGGTAGTCATATATTTTTCAAAATTAAATTGTCCGTCAAAAACAAAAGGTGAGGTTCCATTTTCATAATGGGATTTTAGAGACCATCCGCCATATCCTTCGTGAACATTATCGCGTAGCCCCGGATAATTGTATTTGAATCCGCGAGTACCGATGAGTTCCACATCCAACCCGGTTTGTGTGCATATATTTAAAAATTGTTGAGTGTATGTGGATGCATGCGTCAAGCTGTCACCGATAAAAAGGCACTTGATCTTCTTTTGCGGTTTATCAGCTTTCCTACAGGATAACACCTTGCATACCTTACTGTTAAGAATATTTGCATCATAACCGATTTGTGAAACAGTTGCCAAGGCCTCACGCTCTTGTCCGGGAACATACTGCCAGTACTTCTCCATAAGAACACCTCGATCGGATGCTACATCCATACAATACAAATCCGGACTTGGTAGGCACAAATTGTGCAAGTAGATGTTAAGCTCCATTCCCTCAACCGCATATACAAATTCCGGCAATAATATTTCCTTCTTAATGTCTTCAGTCAGCATAAATACCTCCTCAAAATTACGGTTCAACTTTACTTTATAATTTACTCTCATTATACTACAAAACAAATAGGGCACTCTACAAATTATATAAAGTGCCTTGTTCTTTGAACAGGTTGATGCGAATGTAGTTTTATCTTCTTTTTGCATGCTTTTTCAGCTCTTTTTCAATTGCTATGAAATCGTCGGTTTGTCTGATCGGGTTGAATAGGGGGTCTTTCATTTCATCAAGTTGGTGCATGGAATCGTTTTGTGATATGTTGTGCATGGTCGTTTCCTCTTTGTCATAAATTCAAAAGCGCTTTTGTAACTTTATTCTATCGCGACAGCTTATGATCCACAATATAACGTTATTCGATGTAACATCAACTGCTAGTTGATGTTTTAGAATGTAAATACATAGAAAATTCGCTTGTCCATTACGGAAGCAAACTGCTTATATCCTTTCCGGTCATCTGAAATGCTATCCAGTCCAGAATGATTCCTGCATATTTTCTTCCTTCCGGGTACTTTTCCCTGTTTTTCAGAAGAGATAAGAAAAAACTATGATACGTCCAGCGAAAAGGTGCCACAATGTTGTAATATTCATTAAAACTCTCTTTTTCAATATCAGTAAATCGATAGTGTTTCCCAATCCACCCTAAACGTTGTGCAGTACGTGCATCGCGTTTTTTCAAAGCTTCGGTGTCAAGGAGCATATCAATTTGTGAGTCATCATCCAAGCTACAAAAACTTTCACAAAAAGCGTAATTCAGAATGGTTTCCGTTCCGGAGAGGTTGAAATCAACCATACCTGCAAAATCACCATCTTTTGTAACAAGTATATTAGATTCGTTTATATCTCCTTGAAAAACTGCCTTAGGCAGTAAACGATATCGCGATTCGAATTTTTCTCTGCGGCGACAATATTCATCAAACAGACTTTTAGCCTGCATTGCATATTTCGGTATATGGTTCACATAATAATCACGAATCGCAAGTGCACACTCGTAATTTTCGTCATATTCTTCCGATTCATCAAATTTATCATATAAACAATATGCGGTGTGCCAAGGTACAGATGGTGCAGGATTTGCGGCGACAAGGCCGATGGATTCATATAGCTTTTGTTCATATCTGTGCTGACCGGTGGCACATTTGTCTATTCCGGAAGCCGTTTGATATTTCACATATTCCTCCGCAAACACAAGATATCCATCAATTATGGCACAAAATTCACCGTTTTTGTTGCGAATAATTCGAGGGCAATAAATACCGAGGGAACAATAATGTTCTATCAACTTGGCCCAGCCTTTTACACGTTCAGGTGTTGTAAAGCTGTTTTTTGCTATCTTTATCGCAGTTTTGCCTATACTTGGGTACTCAACAATGTGAACCATTCGATAATCATCTTTTCCACGGGAAGTATTATGTACAACAATCTGCTCCGGTGTATGAGGTCCGTATAAATGAAATATCTTGTTTAGGTCCATAAAGACTCTCTCCTTGATCAATATAGCACTTATTTATTATACTACAGAAATTATATTGTTCGAATTCATTTTTTACTCAAAACCTTCAGTAACTTATGCTATACTGATTCAGGGGTGGTAAACCATGCAAGCAAAGAATTTATCAGTATTTTATCCCGATCATGTTCTTCGCAAATTGCAAGCGAATGCGAAGACCAATCCGCAAATCAAATCTGAGATGGAGAAAACAATCCATGAGGCTCAAAGGTTTATTACAAAAGAAGATTCCGAGTTATGGAATTTAATTGTAAATCCGGCTGTCATTCGATCTCATTATGTTCATAAGAACAGCCTTTGCCCTGTATGCGGCAGAAAACGACTGTTGTATGACTGGGAAATAGATCCGGTGTCTTTCCCATGGAAGATCCAGTGTCCTGATTGTAAGAATCTATTTCCGAAAAATGACTATTATACATTTTATAAATCCGGAATAGATGAAACCGGAGTTTTTCAATATGAAAGAGCTGATAAAACCCTTTTGTACAATACGGAACACCCGGATCCGGAGGATCCTCTCCACTTGTTTGTTATTGATGACGGTAATGGTTATCAAACCGAGAATACAACTCAACGATTTATCGGAGCATATTTAATTCACGGCCATCATAAGGATATCATCCATGGCATTTCTGCTTTGAGCCAAGCCTATTTATATACCGGCCAAAAAGAATATGCACATAAGTGTGCAGTATTGCTAGATCGTTATGCAGACCACTGGCCGAATTATGATGCCCGCAGCCAAGTTTATATGTACGATGTTCTCAATGTTACCGAAGGATATGTTGGTTATTGGTTCGGTTCCTACTCCGACATATCAACCATAGCTCATGCTTACGACATAATACGAAGAAGGGGTCATACTTGAAGATGAGGAGCTCCTTTCATTTATACAATCTCAAAAAGCAAGGTACGGTATACCGTATGAAAAAGCGACTACCCAATGTATATGTGAACATATTGAGACACGCATACTCAAAGACGCATTGGCTAACTTCAAAAAGTGCCGTTCCAACTTCCCCATGACTCATGCCCTTTATGCCGTAATACATGCAGTTTTAGGCAATCATGAGCAGGTGGATTCCCTATTGGAAGAGATCATCATAAAGTGTACCGAATGCGACGGGGCATCCAAAGAAAACGGATTAACCGGGTACACCAACGGCGCAAAGGCTCATCTGACCGAGATATTGTTGAAGTTTGTCAATATAAAGCCGGGGTTTGTTGATTCAATGATGATCAAATATCCTCCATTGATTGAAGCTTATCGCTTTTTTATAGATACACTCTGTATCGATCAGTACTATCCTAAAATCGGTGATTGCGGTGCATTTGCAGTGCCTTCCGGCGGTTGTATCCACAACGGTGCCGGAACATTATACTTGTTGTATAAATGCTACGAGGTTACAGGGGAACCGGTCTTTATACAGGCCATATGGTCTTCTGCAAAAGAAAATTACATTGAATTGTTAGCAACCTTAAATTTTTTAAGCCAAAGCGAAAGAGGATGGATGGTGCAGCAAATTCAAAAGGTTTTACATAATAAAGGGTATGAAATGTTTTTGCCAAGTGTTGTCAAACCAAATTGGCATTTGGCAGTTCTACGATCCGGCAAAGGAAAAAACAAAAGGGCTTTATGGATTGATTTCGACTGGATCAATAGCGGTCACGAGCATAACGATCCTATGAATATCGGTTTGTTTTGTAAAGGTATTGATATCATGCCTGATTGGGGATATCCCACTGTTGTTTACGAAGGAGGTTTTTCAGCTAATGAATATCGATGGGGTAAATCCATCTTTGTTCATAATTGCGCTACTATGGATCGATCATCCGGTCAAAGAGGAGTCGGTTCGGTTGATTTATGGGCACCGGGTGAAAACATAAAGAGCATCACCTGTCAAAACCCTGATATGATCGACGGCGGAAAACAATATGCAAGAACACTGTCCCTTCTGGATATCTCCGAAGACGACTTTTATATAATCGATATTTTCAGACTGAGCGGTAACGGTCAATTGTATGAGCGATACATGCATTCTGCTGTCGGAAGCCTAACCACATCCGGGGTACAATTAAAACCTTTCGAAAACGAGTTTGATCAAAGGTTGTTTTTTGAAAATGTTAAGAAGGATAATCATCCAAAACACGGCTGGTCTGCTGATTTTCATGTGGAAGATTACTTCGATTTTGTAGATGAGAAAAGAGATTGGCACTTAAAATGCACCGATCTTACATTTGATTCCGGGGCAATGATTGCAGATATGAGGTTTTTCGGTAACCGAAATTATGAGCAATACCTGGATCATGAATTATTATTACCTTGCGTTATTACGCAAAAACAGAACAATGATCCCTATCAACCGGCTATCTTTGTTCAAGTGATTGAACCTTATGAAGGAAAAAGTAATCTGTGCAGTATTGAAAGAATAACAACAGGAATACCGGAAGAAGTCGTTGTGATGAAAATATCGACGCAAAACTCTACAGACTTTTTAATATACAACGATCCATACAATCAACAACCCGTTGAGATTCCGGAACATATGATAAGAACGGATGCCATGGTTGCTTTTGTTCGCATACAAAACAGTTCACCACAGTACATATATTACTCGAAAGGCACTTATCTATCGGTGGATGGCTATCGGTTTGATAACAAAAACGAAAAAAATATGGTAGAGGCAATGTTATCGTAGAATTGAGATTGCAGAATTGTATAATTGGTTATCATAATTTTGAGATTATACGGTATGCTAATAATAAATTGAAAAAAGTTTGCAATTAGTGACATTGTTACAGTATTTATGATTTATATGAACTATAATAAAGACAATAAAAGAAAATAAACAATAAGGAGAGATGAACAATATGGCAACTGAAATAACAAAAAGCAATTTTGAAAGTATAGTAATGCAATCTGATAAACCGGTACTGGTAGATTTTTGGGCAGCATGGTGCGGACCTTGTAGAATGCTGGCTCCTACTATTGATAAATTGTATGAGGATTATTCTGATAAAGCCGTGATCGGAAAAGTAAACGTAGATGAAGAAAATGAATTGGCAGCTCGTTTTGGTGTTAGGAGCATACCTACAGTTGTTTTATTTAAAAACGGAAAAGCAGTTGAGCAGGTCGTAGGAGTTAGACCTTACGAATCCTTCACTCAAATATTAGATAAATATGCGAAATAAAATAAAGGACAGAGCGGGATGTCTTGAGGGGAGGCATCCTTTTTTTGGGGAAAAGGGATCACCATCCCCTTAGAGGGGATTTTTCCTTTAGTAATCGTATGTAAAAGAATTTTTAAAGAGATAAGTGTTTCCCCCTCAGAGAACAACACTTATCTCTTTATTTTCTATATCAGCTAAAAGGTTGAATGATTCTATTTCCATTGTGTACCTATAGCACCGGTTGAATGTATATGATGTCGTGAACCGTTCCGGTGATCTCAATGTCATTAATGGTATAGGTACTGCACTTGTCCCCTCTATATGCATACACGGTCATAAAGTAAGAAGGTTTCACCCTCCTGCCTTCCCAATCCAATGTGTCCTTTGCCAAAGGCAAATAGTATTCCCAGTATACTTCATTCTTATCTTTGCTCGGGTCCAAGCTAAATGTGGTGTCATGTGGAAAATAGGTGTAATCGATTCCATAGTCTTCCTTCATGTCATAAACGTAATTTCTACCTTCCGGGCGATATGTCATAGCTTCCAATTCCGGGCTGAATCTGATGACCACCTTGTCTGCACTACCTTCTGTCAAAACACGGATCTTTACTTTTTCCATAGACAAAAAACGGTGATCATTTCTCGGTAAATAATTACCTTTCAAATCGGTGCCTCCGTCCCACCTGCTGATATATCCTTCAATCGT
>CALCRE010000164.1 GCA_937894465.1 uncultured Clostridia bacterium | reverse complement strand
CCCACTTTCAAAATTCCAGAGATGATTATCCTGCACCGACAGGGTATGAGGAAAAATATCAGGATCCTTGGACACCACCGGATTTAAGGGCTTTAGGAGGCACATCGGCCAGGCATTTGCCCGGCTATTACGGAATGGTGAAACGATTGGATGAAGCCTTGGGAAGATTACTAGATGTCCTAATCAGCATGAACTTGACGGAAAAAACCATATTGGCATACACTACCGATCACAGCTGCCATTTTAAAACAAGGAACAGTGAATACAAGAGAAGTTGTCATGATGCGTCTTTGCATATACCCATGGCCTTTACAGGCCCCGGATTCAACGGAGGAGGCAGGATCAAGGATTTGGTGAGCTTGATCGATGTACCGCCTACATTGTTGGACGCTTGTGGCATCGACATACCCAAAACCATGGAAGGACATTCCATACTGCCTTTGGTCAATAAAACAAAAAATAGATGGCAAGAGGATATCTATGCGGAAGTCAGCGACGGAAAAGAGCGATTTCGCTGTGTACGCACCAAAAGGTGGAAGTATGCAGTGAGAACTTTTGTTGAAAACAGGTCGGACAGACCTTCCGAATACACGGAATGGGAGCTTTACGACTTAAAAGCAGATCCTTGGGAGTTGAACAACCTGATGGGTTACAAATCTCACAAAAAGGTATGCGATGTGATGAGGCAGCGGCTTTATAAAAGGCTGAAACAAGTGGGTGAGGACTTAGTAACCATTAGAACCGCAACCGAAGTTCCTTCGGGACAAAAAATACTCAAGGAGCATGAGTGGTACGAATAACGAATACTGAATAAATGACGGGATTGCCGGTACTGTCAGCCGGTTACTGAATGTTGCTCTGATTTTTCAGATAAAACCCCTCCTTCTAGATCTCGTATTCTGAGATCATGAGGCCGGGTGCTACCTGAACAGACTTATTTATAGCATTAATGTTATAGTATACATTGTAGTAGATCCAAATAAAAAGTTCATTAAAAGATTTACAACCGGTTACTGTGGAGCCCGTGCCCTCAGAAGAACAAACCCTTTGGGATACCACCATGGCAACGTATCATCCTTTCGGATTCAAACGAGCCTTCGGGGCGCATCAACGTTACTGGATCCATGGGCATTTGGACTGTAAAAAGGTAGTGGCGGGAGCTTTCCTGTTCGCAGCCCCGGCAAGAAATGTAAAGGTACGAGACGAGTGGCTGGGCTGGACACAGCAGGAACAGCAACGTTTCAGATATCGCATTTTCTCGAACAGCCGGATGCTGATCTTGCCGGATGTCCACGTTCCTCACCTAGCAAGCCATGCGCTTGGCAAGGTTGCACGACGCCTTCCCGAAGACTGGCAAGCCCGCTACGGCTATTCACCGGTTGTGTTGGAGACATTTGTAATATCCCCGTGGCGCGGCATCTGCTATCGGGCGGCCAACTGGCTCCACCTGGGTCAAACAGCGGGAACCGGTCGACAGGATCGAATGTATCAAGAGGAAGCCACGGTGCGCGAAGTGTTTGTCTATCCGCTACAGCGGGATTGGCGTCAATTGTTGACGGCAGAAAACACCACACAGTCACAAAAATCATATGAGAAGGGAGATGCTCCTATGACCAGACCCGAGTAACCCGGAAGCGACAAAACCGATGAAATCATTAAACAGCAATATGACATGCCGGCGCCTTTTCTCGATGAAAAACAGCGGCGGCTCTTTGCAGGTGCCGAAGCTATTGCTTATGGTACCGGCGGAATGAAGCGCATTTCCGCCGTACTGAATATGTCACCGATCACCGTCAGCCGTGGTATGAAAGAAGTTAGAAATCCCGAAACCATTGAATCCGAACGGATCCGAAAACCGGGGGGAGGACGAAAATCCGCCACTGAGATCGATCCGGGCCTGTTAAACGATTTGGAACAGCTCATTTCTCCCGAAACCCGTGGTGACCCGCAATCACCGTTGCGCTGGACGTGTAAAAGCACTCGTAAACTGGCCAACGAGTTACAGGAAATGAAGCCCGGGCGTTCCGTCAGCAGTAACTTGATGGGCAAACTCCTGCGCGATATGGGTTACAGCCTGCAGGGTAACCGCAAAACCCCGGAAGGATCCGAACACCCGACCGTGATGCCCAGTTTCAGCATATCAACGACTCAGTTAACCGGTACCAACAGTGCTCACATCCGGTGATTTCAGTGGATACAAAGAAAAAAGAACTGGTAGGTGATTTCAAGAATGCTGGAGCCGAATGGCAGCCAAAAGGACAACCGGAAAAGGTGAGGGTTCACGACTTTATGTTGCCCGAACTTGGGAAAGCCAGCCCGTATGGAGTCTATGATCGCACTTGTAACGAAGGATGGGTGAACGTGGTGGTTGATCATGACACCGCAGAATTTGCCGTCGCAAGCATCCAGGTGTCTATTCAGGTAGCCCCCCTATGGGGGGGTGGGATTTGCACTCAAGTAATTGATATCGATTAGACGATTTTTCTTTCTGCTGGCAGTATTTTTTGAATTCATGTAGAATATATGAGACATGAATACATATAACAAACCTGAAATAACAGAAGAAAAAATAGAATTTATCCGGGAACTTATTGCGGAAAACCCCGATATGGGCAGAACAAAGATATCGGTTGCTCTTTGTGAAATGTGGAACTGGCGGGGTGCAAACGGTAAGGTAAAGGACATGGCCTGCAGAGATATGCTACGAGCTCTGGACAAAGGCGGGAAGATACAACTGCCCCCGCCACAAACAAGGCCTAGAAAAACAGGTGTGAAACCCGTGATTGCACACCTGGTACACGAAGATACTCCCGTAGTGGGGGTTTCAAAAGATTTTCAGCCGTTGCAGGTTGAAATTGTCTCCTCGACGAAAGACCTTAAGGAATTCAAATCCGCTATAGATCAATATCATTATCTCGGTTTCGATCGTTTTATCGGTGAACGCATGGCTTACAAGGTGTGTAGCCGGGACGGCGTCGCTCTTGCATTCCTGCTGTTCGGATCTGCAGCCTGGTCCTGCAAAGACCGGGATGAACACATCGGATGGAACAAAGAGGCACGCTCTCAAAAACTGAACCTTTTGACAAACAACACACGTTTTTTGATACTCCCATGGGTGCGAATTCCTCATCTGGCCAGCCACATTCTTTCCCTTGTCTCCCGTAGGATAAAAAAAGATTGGGAAGAGAAATACGGTCATCCGGTATTGTTGCTTGAAACTTTTGTGGAAACGGAGAGGTTCAAAGGTACCTGTTACAAGGCGGCTAACTGGATCCAAGTAGGACAAACAACCGGAAGAGGACGGGACGGCGGACACCATCAGGCGGTGTTGCCTGTCAAAGATGTTTACTTGTATTCGTTGGTTAAAAAATTCAAATCCGTATTGGTGGAATAAAAGCAGCATATCACCGACAATCTTTTATGGTGCAGGAGTGACAAAAAAGGGGATGGTAAAATACACCCGTACGGGGCAGATAACACCTAGGCGGAATCAGGGAGTCGTATGAATATTTTTCTTTTTTTCTTGGTTTAACGTTTTGAAAGTGTCGTCCGATCACAATACGGGATATCGGGCACTTTCGATGGACACACTGCAATTGCAGGGAAATGCTCGGACACATCCTTTGTCAGGACATGTCCGATGTCAGCGGATCCTTGCCTTCAAAAGCTCTTTTAAAGGTTTGAAAAATATTTTTCTTCTGTTTTCTTGCCGACGCGGCTACACTGATGATCACCATATGGTTAGTCGCACCTTGTTCCGACCGGAATCCGCCCGCGACCTTGATCTTTCTTTTGACAAAGGCAGCACCTTGTTCCGATATGTTGTTTCCGAACGGTACGACAAACTTAGAAAGGAACCGAAGGTGTTCATTCTTGTATTCTCTCAGGCGTTTCAGCAATAGACGTTCCTCATTGAAAGAACGTATGTGTTTCTTACCTTGGATCGCCTCTTCGTACTCCTTATTCCCTTTATCAAGAATATCGATGTACTGTTGTTCCAATCCGGCGTATTCTTCGGGGGAAAAACCATTCCGCCCGGCAAGCACGGCTTCCTCTTTCATTCCCTTGGCTTCCAACAGAAAGTCGCTCATCTC
Source organism: uncultured Clostridia bacterium (assembly GCA_937894465.1). GTDB lineage: Bacteria > Bacillota > Clostridia > JAAYHZ01 > JAAYHZ01 > JAAYHZ01. The sequence continues at coordinate 4,637 of CALCRE010000164.1, read as the reverse complement.
CGTCGCCCAGGAATGTCCCTGTATTTCTATTATCGCTTTCAGATACCGTAATATATGCTGATTGCACTCAGCATGGGTCAATGTTTTGGTTTTATAATATGATTTGAAATGATCGTGCAGGAGTATACCGACAAAAAGTGCCAGGATTCCTTCCTCATCCTTACAGTGTGATCCCCGTTTTGCACTGTGCTCAAAGAGAGTGTAATGCTCATTGGCGAATATGTGAACCCAATTCAGTTTGCCGTTTACATGTACTCCCGTTTCATCAACGCCAAGCACTCCGCCGTCGATTAATTTTTGTTTTATCTTCTCCACGGTGGGCATAAGTTTGTTCGCCAGTTTCGTTCTTATGTTAAAGACGGTCCCAGTGGACATATTGATTTCATGATTGCATAAGGCGCTGACGATTTCCGCAGATTTGTTATCCGAAACATTTCCGTATTCATTAAGCACGGCAACAAGCGCCGACAGTTTTAACGATGGTGATTTCAATGTCCACACGCTTTCTGGGCTGGTACTTGTCGCTGAATTCAATTTCACCGCCACAACAAGGACATGCACCTTCCTTTATTTCGGTGATATTTTCTTCTTCAACGTCGGGCCAAAGTGTGTGTCCGGTATGTCCGTTGACTCCACCCGGTTTTTTCCCGCTCTTTTCCCGAGTACTGACAACGTGCGGTTTCTTGAAACCGTCGGTGGAAGGTGGCTTGCCGGAGTTCGAACTGTCTTTTTTGTTTCTGCCCTCTAAAATGTTATTTTTGTCTTCTAATTTCTCGATTCCTTTAAGCAATTCCGGGATGCACTCATCTTTGACCTCTATCTGCTTGCTGTAGTCTGCTATGGTCTCTTGATACATCTTTTCGTTTCTTAAATATCGAGCCTCATCGATTTTCTATTGTCTCTTTTCTTGTTCATGCATTTCTTTCGTATTTCTATGCGCATTTTTCTCATTATTAAGCATGACCTTTAAATCTTTGATTATTCTTTCGTAATTTTGTTTTCTTGTCGGTGTCAATAAACTCATTTTACAGAACCTCCAATACAATGTTTTGGACTTTAATTATTAAGTTCGACATAAATCAGACGAGTACTGCAAGAAAACTAAAATCTTTTTAATTATTTTTTGTATATGTCATATACTATTTCAACAGCCCTACCTGAATAGACACCATCCAGGGTTGGTGGCGGCAGAAGGAGCAAGATGCCTACCCCAATGCAACGGAGCTACTCATTACAGCGGACGGTGGTGGCTTCGTACAAGTGGGACAGTATCTATAAATTGAGAACTTCAGTAGAAAGAGTTAACAGCAGGATAGACAATGTCTATGGTTTTGAAAATCACTACATAAGAGGTCTGAAGAAGATGAGATTCAGATGTAGCCTGGCATTACTTATGATGCTGGTTTTGGCTATAGGGAGGATAAAGCAAAATCGGCCGGATCTTATGCGTTCTTTAAAAAGTGCATAAGGTTTAACGGTCATAAAAAAATAAGGTTATCTACAAAGGATGAGTTTAGTGTACCCTTTTTCCACATTTTGATCGCTAAAGGTGGTGGATTAATTAAAAAGCTCACTAAATATCCTCTGGGAAATAAAATTACACCAGGGTGGTAATTTTATGGAATTTTACATTATCCACAAATAAAAAAGGTGGGGCAACGCAATTAACTCATATGGAATTAATCCTTGACAACATGGGGTTTTGCGGTTAATATGGAATTGAAAGGTGGCATTTTTAGGGGTGCGAAACTCAAATTTCTCTATATCAAAGGCAATTTGATATCATGAGAGGTAACACCTGTCATGAGCGAAGAACCGCTGAGCTCTTGAAGATTCAAGTGCTGGAGCAAGACAGAGAGCTTGTTCACATCAGAAATGGACGCACAACTAAGTAAACGCTAAGGTCAATGGGGGTATATAACTGTCATATTTAACTTTAGGTCAATAGCGGAAGGCTAAGCAAGTGTAATATTCAAGGTCAAAACCGAACTCGGGAAATCCGACCGTCCGGGATTGCAGGGGGCTCCGGGAAACGTGGCAATGAAAGCCTGATTGCGGTCTGATAGGAAACTGATCAGATAAACCACAGAATTCTAAGGCAAGCGCACCCAGTTTCTACCTGACAATAGGGCACGTACGGTTTTGAATAGGGGTCTAGGCGTGTAAACGCCTGGATCTACTAAACAAAACTCTATATAATTATGTGGAATATGAGATAGTAGGTTGTGATGTCTATATACATATTATTTGTGATAACGAATCAAGAACAAAAGGTTATAGATGCGATCACAAAGCAATTTCATAATAAAGAGCATTTTTGCCCTTTTATACCAAGGAGGGTGACTTTCTTTAAGCGTTCTGGTCAAGTACCTCGTAAGGAAAAACTGATTATGTTTCCCGGGTATGTATTTATTAAGTCGGAGCTGTGTGATATTAATTTTTTTCAACAAATAAGTCCTTTTGTCAGAACAAACAAAGATGTTATCAGAGTTTTAAGATATGGGGATTCGAATGAATACGCAGTTCGTGAAGACGAATGTAATAAATTGATAGATCTTCTTAACGACGATTATTGTATTGAAACCTCGGCAGCTTTTTTGGAAGGCGACCGAGTAAAAATTATAGAAGGACCCTTGAAGGGTAAAGAGAGCATAATAAAAAAGGTAAAAAGAAGTAGGATGGAAGCAGTAATCCATTTGGAAATCATGGGTGAAGAGAGACCAATTACATTAGGCATTGATATTCTGCAAAAAATATAGAGCGGATTTGTATTGATGAATAAGACATATGTTCTATAATTTCTCTGGAGAGTGGATTTGCTACGTTTTAAGTATACCATGTTAGGTAATTGCGAAACTCAAAAAAACCAGAGGACCATATATACCATATTATTGAAACGATGCGATCACGATCACATCAACGAACATAGAAAACTGAATAACGACAAACAAAAATGTTGAATAAGTCACGGACCACCACTTGAAGTGGTGGTCCGTGACTGCGATTACCCCCGGAAGTTTTCCGACCCCCATGCCCGGTGGGGTTGGGACAGCTATCACGAACGATGGTTTTACGGCTATATGGAGTACATTCTTTCCGTCTATAATGACGAATTGAAATGCGATCTTCCTCTGTACTTGCGTATGGTGCAGGCATCCCGCCACGACAGTGTCTCTGCTGTTGTATCACTTGCAGAAGCGAGAAAACTGTATCCGGATTTTAAGTTCGGCAGTTTTTGCGCCGATTCCGCCAGTGACAATTATCCCACATATGAGTTGCTGCACGAATGGGAAATGAATGCGTTCATACCTTTGAATGAAAAAAACAAAGGCCATTACTCTTACCCTCCTCATGTTACAGTGGATGACAATGGAGTTCCGATTTGCATGGGCGGTCACACCATGGTTAACTGGGGTTTCAATCCCGACCGATGCAGAATAAAGTATCGCTGTCCATTGGTAACAGGTAACGTAAAATCGTGCAGTTGCAAACAGGACTGTTGGCAGATGCATTTACATAAAGCCGGATTGGGATCTTCATCTTTTCACCGTTGTTCCCAGAAAAAGTGATGAGTGGATTAAACAAATGAAAAGCCGTACCGCCTCGGAACGAGTCAACAAGCGCATCCTGAACGATTACGGACTTGAATATTCACATACCAGGGGAAAGAAACGCCTCTCCTGGTGGAGCCTTATTCACTCTGTCAATGTGCATCTGGATGCAAGACTTAAGGTTTCCGGTTTCAACTTCATTTCCTTGATTGAGGAATCGATGTGTAAAGCGGCCTAGTAATACATCGCTCAAACAACAGTTTCGAATCAAGTCTTATTCTCACATAAGGTTCGCTTTGCTATTCACTTTTCTAGGTACGAGCGAACAAAATCGCTGATTTTTTCTTAATTACCTCTGTTTTTGGCTATATGATCAACTTAATGATCGTTATTTTGTTTCCAGCATCTTACTGGTAACGAGTTTTCGAAATTACTCAAAGTGATACTTTACTTTACATTATATATGGAAAAAGTTATCCCGACCTTTTCAACACGATAACTCCAAAAATTATTAGTTTGCTTTGATTTTTGGGATAAGTGGTGTGGGAGGTCGGTCACTCAATTAAGGGGTGGCCTCCCACCCGATTAAAAATACTTGTAAAGTTAAGGCTGAACGAGAAAAACATAGTAATTTAAAGCATAATGAAGGTAACTTAACAAATCACAGGGGACAGGGTACTTGAAGTGATTAATCTGTTCCGGTATAGCAAATATATGGTGATTATGTGAATGTTCAGACGCTTTAAAAAGATAAATGAAAAAAAGTTAAGATACTTGAATTTAGCTATTGACATAGAGTTTAAAGTTTGATATATTTTTATTAATTGGATGTGAGTGGATTATAAGGAAAGGATGGTATATCTGCACAGGATTTCTTATTTAACAGATCGGATGCTATAACAAATAGCTTTTCAGAATCTATTGCAGTTGCGAAGATGATGAGGAGCGATCAAATTATCTGTACCATAGTAGTGTGTCAATTAAAATAGGAAGCCACACGAAAGGGAGAAGATGTGTCCGTATTGTCAGTCCGTGAAGAAGGACGATCCTGTTAACAGGATCACACTTACCGATCAATCATTTAGG
>CALCRE010000163.1 GCA_937894465.1 uncultured Clostridia bacterium | reverse complement strand
CACTAAAAAATCGTCTGTTATAAATACATACCGATCCATGGTTTTAGGTTTTTGCTCATTTGTTGAACTCCTTTCCCGTCACGAGGAAAGAACCAATAGAGCATATGAAATTTTACCACAATGGCTCTTGCTTCTCAATAGCGGTCATTCAGATAATTTGTTTTCCGCCGATAAACACCACAAAGTCTTGCACTTTACGATTTTTATGTGCCAACTTAAAGAGTAAAGGGGCAATTTGGTGATCGCAGCATATAGTGGATGATGGATCAGAGCCGGAACAATCGGAATCTTTTTTTGATTAACGAAGATTCAATTGTATGAATTTGCGCTATATAAAGTAATTACAACACCATGTAACGGAGCATCAGACAGTCATTCGATGCTCCGTTATTCCGATGTGAGCTTGCCATCGGGAACCGGCATTGGTGTGTCCTCTGCGGGTGTCAGCTGTTTCGGATGGTAAATTTTTCTTCCAAGGATTGATTATACTGATGGCAATAACTAGACAAATGTTAGAATGTACCATATAATATTGATAGGAAAAAGAAACCAAGAGGTGTTGAAAATGAATGTACCGGCAGACTTGTTACTCCTTTCAAAAGACATTCCTATAGCAAAGTTCATAAACGGCGTTGTAGAACCCATATTGCCGGAACGGTTGCCGTTCTTCTTACAACGCACCTCAAATACTGAAGCTTGGCTTTTATCACGTGCAATAGACAGTCATCGACCTAATTCCCGTTTGCTTAAAAAGGCTTTAAGATTAGCAAAAAAAGACGATTTATTCACAGTACTTTCCGTGAATGCCGCAACAATCACCGATAATTATTGGGTTAAGCCGCTTCATGATGCAACAACCTATGCCGATGTACGCTTTAACTTTAACCTGTTTGATCAGCTTGCACTAAGCGGTGATGTAGACTCTTTCAATCAACTTCCTAGTCGCACCCCGGAGCTGACCAATATTGGAAGTTATGAAAAGTGCTGGCGTCTCATAGGTGGAAAGTGGTGGATGTTGAAAGCAGGAAAACCGGAGGAGTTGTTTTCAGAACTACTCATTTGCCGGATTGCAAAGTTATTGGGATTTCCTGTAGCTGAATATGAACAGGAAGGTGAATATATTAAATCCCGTGATTTTACGGATCATGGAAAGTGGGATTTTGAACCTGCGGCAGGCATCATTGGTGAAGAAATAAACTATATACAAATTTACGAGCTATTCAATCAATTTGGTGCACAAACAGGGGATGATTATATACAAATGTGTTATTTGGATGCTTTGGTCATGAATATGGACAGGCATGAATACAATTTTGGTTTGCTACGTAACAGCGATACAGGTGAGGTACTTCGTATGGCACCTTTTTTTGACCATAATATCGCTTTGGTTTCCCGAGGTTATTCGAAAGCTTCAAGTTTTGAAAACGATTTGTTAATAAATGATTTTACAGCATTGTCCCGGTATGCAAAAAGACCTCTTAAAATTCCTTTGATGACGAAAGGGGAGCTGATAAAACAGGTGACGGAGATCCCTTGGCATATTCCGGTGACCGATACAGTTCCTGATCCGCTGCAATTCACAGTGGAATATTTACTCAAGCGCCAAGAACACATTGCAAAACTCAATTCGGATGTTTTATCATTCCAATAACCGATATTGATAACCTGCTAGTTCCAACCATAAGCAAACCTTGTTTCTTGTTGGTTTTTAACACTCCTAAGTGATATAATAACCATTAGAATGTATGATTTAACAGGAGGGTTGATTAAGCTTGAAAACCAAAGTTGCCTTATATGGCAAAAGCGGGCACCATATTATACGGGAGCTTACAGACAACAAAAGAGCCGAATTGATTGCAGTTTGCGAAATTGAGCCTAAGGTGTTACCGGAGTCCTTGCGTAACAAGGTGGTATACTACAAAACCCTTGGGGATATGTTAGAAAATGAGGAAATAGAGTTGGTATCCTTGTGCTCGCCCCTACGAAAAGAACAGGAGGATCAAGCTGTTCTATGTATGGAGAAGGGCAAACATGTATACGCTGAGAAACCTTGCGCTTTTACCCAAGATGGAGTATTAAGACTGTTGAGTACAGCCAAAGCCAACGGGGTGTTTTTCCGGGAAATGATAGGAACCACCTTTCAACAACCATACAAGGCTATGAGGAATGTGATAAAGCAAGGGTTGATCGGAGAGATTGTTCAAGTCTTCGTTCAAAAATCTTATCGTTCCTTGTTTTCAAATCGTCCCCAGGATGAGGACATAGATGGCGGGCTTACCGTTCAAGTTGGAGTTCATGCTGCAAGAATGATCGAACATATTACCATGTTGAAAATTACGGAAAGTGCTTGCGTTGAAACAAAATTAGGGAATCCTGTACCGGAAGGAAATTTAAGAACGGCTTCCTCTGTGTTAGGCACATTGGAAAACGGCGGTATTTTCTCCATGGTCATCAACTATCTGAATCCTGACGGATTCGGTATACATGGAAACGAATCAGTAAGGATTTTCGGAACAAAAGGCATGATGGAAGCTACCGACGGTGGGACAAGAACTCGTTTGATAGTGGGGAAAAATGATCTGGGACCTCTGGATCTAAATGAACCGGACGATGATTATTTCGAATTGTTTCTTAATAAAATCAGGGGTGAAGGTGAATTACCATTTGACGATGAGACTGCATTGCATCCTACCATTGCCATCATCAACGCCAAGAAAAAAGAAGGGATGTGGAAGAGCAAATGATAAAAATTGTTTTAGCGGGGTCATCCGGATACGGTGGGGTTTATCTTCGTTTTCTTTGGGATCACTGTCAGGATTACGAGATTGATATAGCAGGTGTTGTGGATCCTTATGTGGAAAAAAGTCCATATTATCAAACGCTGCAAGAAAAGAATATTCCTTTATTCAATAGCATGGAGGATTTTTATCAAACAGGTAAGGCGGACCTTGCCATTATTGCATCTCCCATACAATTTCATGCGTCTCAAACGGAAATAGCATTGATGAACGGATCCAATGTTCTTTGTGAAAAGCCCGTATGTGCAGGTATGGAAGATATTGAAAGGATGGCCGGCTTTAAAGACAAGTATAAGGGGTTTGTAGAAGTGGGATATCAATGGTCCTATGCCGAAGCCATACTGGACTTAAAAAAGGACATTTTAGCCGGTGTATTCGGTAAAGCTGAATACTTTAAGACATTAGTTTCTTGGCCTCGAAGCCATGCATACTTTAACCGTAACAACTGGGCCGGTAAGATTAAAACTCAAAGCGGGCAAACCATTCTGGACAGTGTGGCTAACAATGCTACGGCTCATTATCTTCATAATATGTTCTTTTTGTCCGGAAAAACCATGTCGGAAGCAGTGTTGCCTCAAATCGAAGACTGTGTTTTAGGGGTGGCTAATGATATAGAGAATTTTGATACCGTCACGGTTCGGAGCAAGACGAATGACGGCACAGTGATCTATTTTGCGGCGGCGCATCCGGTTGCGGTGAACAAAGGTCCTGTATTCGAATTGAAGTTTGAAAAAGCGACTGTAACTTATCATGCACAAGAGCAACAAGAAATAATCGCTGTGTTTGGGGACGGATCTCAAAGAAGTTACGGAGATCCTTCAGCAACCGATTGGAGAAAGCTGACCATGTGTCTGGATAAAATTTTGCATCCGGAAAATGAGCTGCCCTGCAATATCGAGACTGCGTTGCCTCATGCAAAGTTCATGGTGCAATTGTATCAATTGTATCCTGTACGTCGTTTTAAAGAAGATTCCATTCGAATCATGGAGGTACGAAACGCACCGGTTACGGTGGTTGACGGTTTGGATGAAACCATGCAAAAAAGCTATGAGTGCATGAGCATGTTGCCCGGAGACCGGCTCGGACGGTGAGCGGCATATGAAGACAACTGTTTTCCATGTGGATGTTAACAGTGCATTTTTAAGTTGGGAAGCTGTGGATCGCTTGCAAAAAGGTGAAACGACGGACTTGAGAACCATTCCTTCGGCGGTAGGCGGTGACCGTGAGAAAAGAAGAGGAGTCATATTGGCAAAGTCCATCCCGGCTAAAAAGTATGGTGTAATAACAGGGGAACCGGTGGTGACCGCATTAAAAAAATGTCCCGACTTGACATTGGTTCCTCCTAATCATGAGCTTTATAGTCGATGCTCGGATCAACTGTTTGCATTGCTGGAAAAACGTTGCCCCGTTGTAGAGAAATTTAGCATCGATGAATGTTTTTTGGATATGAGCGGGACGGAATATATCTACCCTGAACCGCTTTGGATATGACCGGAATGGAATTTCTTGCGGGGGAGCCTGTCCAAGCCGCTTATAAGCTGAAGGATGAAATAAAAGAAACTTTTGGTTTTACAGTGAACATCGGGGTTGCGGAAAACAGGTTGTTAGCCAAGATGGCTTCAGACTTTACAAAACCGGATAAAGTTCATACCTTGTTTCTACATGAAATACAAGAAAAGTTTTGGCCGTTGGATGCAGGATGTTTATTCATGGTGGGAGAGGCCACATTGGTAAAACTAAGAGGCATGGGCATCGAGACCATTGGTGATATTGCAAAATGCGATCCGGTGCTATTGGAGTTCCATTTGAAATCAATGGGAAGAACCATTTGGAATTATGCCAACGGAAAAGGTTTTGAAGAGACGGATCAACATTCTTCCGGTAAATCCATCGGCAATTCGACTACAACAGCAGAAGATATAAAAACACGGGAAACGGCATATTTATATTTATTGGAATTATGTGAAACCGTCGGGACCCGATTGAGAAGTACCGGTTTAAAAGCACATGTGGTGTGTGTCAATTTTAAAAATAATCGATTCCATTCCTACTCGATTCAAAGAAAGCTGGACAGGGGGATTGATTCTACGGGAGAGATCTATCGGGAAGCATCGGCCTTGTTCGATAAAGGCTGGAAAAAAGATGCATTGCGTTTAATTGGTGTGACGGTTTCTTCCTTAAAAGAAGACACGAACGTACAGCTGAGTATACTGGAGAAAACCGAGGATTATGAAAAGATTGCCCGGTTAGATCGAAGTATAGATTCTTTGCGGGAAAAGTACGGCAAAGACATTTTGAAAAGAGCTGTTCTGTTGAAAAAGGAAGAAGAATAACCATGTTTTATATTTTTGTAGGAAGGAGTTCTGCTCAGGGGTCAGGAAAAGGTTTGGGCAGTAATAGCCAATGAAAAATTTAAAGAGGGTCATTCTAGGTTTATTGATTGTCGTGATGATGGTAAACTTCGCTGCATGTCAGAAAACAACCGGGCAGGTTGAAACTGAGGTAACAACAACCGTATCACAGATACAAACTCAATCGGAAACACAAAAAGAATATGAAGGTCCAAAGGCGGGAGAGGGCTTGGAAAATCTCGGACTTGTAGCTGTCAAGAGTTTCTATACCGAACCTTTTGAACTGCTGAGAATTCTGGAAGTTTTAAAATATGAGTTTGATACCGGTATCATTGACGGGCAAACCCTGGCAAGCCGATTGGAAACCACCGAAGCATATCTTGCCGGGACAGATTACTACTATGAATATATTCCTTTTTTGAATGTTTCGGTGGATAACGGATTAGGTGGCATTATCCCTTCTGAAGACCCCGTCGGAGGGGGAAAGGGCTACAAGGATGTGATCAAAAAAGGTGACTACAACGTTAAAACTGCTGATGAGCTTGTGGAAGCCGTAGAGAAAGCAAAAACAGGCGATGTGATCTTTGTGGATTCCAATGCAAAAATCGATATGACTGATTTTTGTTTTGCAAACAACTATATAATCAAATTAAAAGAAGGTGTCACTTTAGCCTCTGATCGAGGAAGAGGAGACTCCTCCGGAGGAATGATCTATACCACGGCCATTCGATCCACTCCATTGATTCAAGCGGAGGAGAATTGCCGGATCACCGGTATTACCATACAAGGTCCGGATCCTAAGATAAGAGACTGGAAGGGAATGTCATCCGGAACAGGAATCTCAACAAAGGCATCCAATGTCATTGTGGATAATTGTGAAATCTCAGGGTTTAACAAAGCAGCCGTTGAACTTGAGAAAGGAACCGGCCATGTGGTAAAAAACTGCTATATCCACGACAACAAATCGATTAATGTAGGTTACGGAGTATCCGTGGAATCCGCTCATGTTTTAATTGAAAACAATTTATTTAACAACAACCGCAATTCGGTCTACGGACGAGGGAAGCAAGATTGCGGTATGGAAGTGGGAAACAATATCGAAATGGGTACCGCCTTTGAAGAATGTGTCAAGATGGATACCTATAAAAGAGGCAGTGAAGTACTCTCCGGAGAATACTTGATTGTAAGGAATAACACTTATATAACAAATCAAACTCCTTTATTCATCGAAAACATGCCGGTAAACGAAAGGGTGTACACAAACAATTATTTTGCCGGATCGGAAGGGGACTACGCCGAATTGTTCGAAAAACTTCAAACAAACGGTACTGTTGAAAACAATGCTTTCGGATTGTCCGAAAAAGTACCAAGCACTGAAAAAAGAGAAAGTGCCGTTGATTTTGCATCGAAGCATAAGTTCGAAATGCGGGTGACCAACATCACCAGCCGGAACATTTACGGTGATATGGAAAAGGCATATATAGGCATTCAAGAGTTGGCTTCTAAGATTACAGCTCAAAAGGTCACCAAGGATGAGATCAGTCAAACCATCGTTGATATTGTCAGGGATATGGAAGGATACGATCGTGCTTACGATTACTTGGAGAACCCCAATATGACCATCGATGGAAAAATATATGGTGCCATCCCTGATGATCAGCCTTTAGGAGGCGGATATGGATACAAGGAGGTCTTTACCACGGGAGATTATGTGGTGGAGACTGCGGAGGAGTTGATCGATGCTTTGGCTAAGGCGAAAAGCGGGGAAACGGTGTTTGTAAAAGGAAATGCAGTTATTGACTTGACCACTGTGAAAAAAAGCATATTGATCAATGACGGTGTTACATTAGCAAGCGACCGGGGTAACAACAACTCTCCCGGAGCCCTAATATACTCCGACGCATTCTTTTCTCCCATGTTTACAACAGGAGCAAATGTGCGTGTTTCCGGTTTGACTTTCCGAGGTGCCGATCCGGAATTAAGATTAGAGCATCACAGGAGAAGCTATTCCGTACCGAATGCACCGGGTAGCACCTATTATTACAAGCTTTTAACATTGGATTGCATCACAACGGCAAAAAACCACATAGAAGTGGATAATTGCGAGTTCTCCGGTTTCAGCCATGCGGCAGTGTACATATCCGGAGGAGTCGACCACTATTTCCATCATAACTATATTCACCATAACCAACGTAACGGATTAGGTTATGGGATCAGTCACGGAAAAGCGGTATCATTAATCGAATATAATTTATTCAATGCCAACAGACATGATCTAGCCGGAACCGGAGCACCGGGTTCGGGGTATACGGCAAGGAACAATATCCAAATGGGAGTTTCATTGAGTCATTGCTTTGACATGCATGGCGGGAGAGACCGGGGGGACGGTACAGATATTGCAGGAGATACGATTCTAATGTATAACAATGTTTTCTTGTCTGACAAGTTGCCCTACGCAATGCGGGGAGCGCCGCAGGTCATACAAAAGTTCTACAGCAACATTGTTTGGCCTTCTCTTGATTCACTGGACAACACCAGACTTTACGGAAGAAACGACAAAGAAAAGTCAAGAGTGGAAATGACCGACAATGTATTTAACGCAGGTAAAAATCCTGTTGTTGTACCCTGATACGGGAAAGAAAGGTGAAGTATATGAAAAAATTGTGCAGGAGTTTAAGAGTTTGTGTCACAGGAGTTCTTGTGCTGTTGTTAATCGGAAGTTCAGGATGTTCTGAACAAGCCCCCACAGATGAAGACCATATGGTGCAAACCGGATATGTATCAAGAAGCTTGTACACCGATTCTTTTGTGTTGCATAACGCTTTGGAAGTATTGAAGTATGAGTATGAACAAGGTGTTTTATCCGAAGAACAAACCGCCCAAAACATCGAGGCATTTATTCGGGAACTGGAAGGATCGGACAATTTCAAGGATTATTATTCCGTCATCAACAAGCAAAAAAAGGGGAAAACCTATGGTGCCATACCGGATGAGAACCCCATCGGCGGAGGAATCGGATATGAGGATATCATTAAAAAAGGTAAATACAATGTATCTACTGCAGATGAATTGGTGGACGCTTTAAAGAAAGTAAAATCCGGAGATACCATCTTTGTAAATGGAGAAGCTAAGATAGATATGACGGATTTTTGCATGGCGGAAAATTATGTCATCACACTTCCTGATAATGTCATATTAGCCTCTGACAGAGGGTATGAAGGTTCTAAAGGAGGGATGATTTACACCACTGCCATCCGTTCAAGACCGTTAATACAAGCCGGAAACAATGTGCGAATCACCGGCCTTGTCATACAAGGTCCGGACCCCATGATAAGAGATTGGAAGAATAAAGCCATGGGAACCGGTATCTCATCTGAAAATGACGGTTTGACCGTAGACAATTGTGAAATCTCGGGGTTCAATGATGCCTCTGTTAAATTGTCCGGAGGAGAAAATCATGTAATCCGGTATAACTATATCCACCATAATCGCTCCATCAATGCGGGACATGGCGTTTTTATTCAAGGGGCAACCGCTTTAATCGAGAACAACTTGTTCAACTACAACCGCAATTCCGTTGCCGGAACCCATACCCAAGGAACCGGTTTGGAGGTACGTAACAATATCTTTTTGGATGTGGCGGACGAAGTCAGT
>CALCRE010000162.1 GCA_937894465.1 uncultured Clostridia bacterium | reverse complement strand
GAAACCTGATCAATTTGTTCTGGAATATTTAAATGCCAGGTATACCGATACTGATTATCTGTCAATAGCCGAAAAAGCCGAAAAACAGAAACCATTCTTGAAAGATGACCTGATGAACTCTGATTTTATCTTTGGCAAATTTGATGAAGAAATCAAGTACTTCAGTGAACAGAAATATATTATCGAAAAAGCTGAATTCAATGTCTACGACGTCAAAAAGCGATCAGAATCAACTGATGTATTTGCCAGGATTTATTTCAATGTGAAATTCGAGAATATGCCGGGCTGGAGCCAGCTAAGTTTTTACGACCTACAATTTATATTGAGTAGGGAAAAGGGTGGTTACAAAATAAGCGATGTTATTGTTTTGGATAACAAGTACCAGATTCCCGAAGCTGTAAGCGAACATGTGCACGATGAGAGTTGTACACAAGGCTAGAATTGAATGAGTATATAACAGCAGATTCTCAACAGTGGGTCATCAAGATGCACTTCTGCTTTTGTATTTTCATATATAATATGAGGTAAAAATATGAAAAGGAAATTTATTACTCTTGTATTGATCTTGGCTCTGATCGTGCCATGCTTTGGGAATGTATCAGCACAGGTATGTCCAATATGCTTTTCAGATATTGGTCGATTTGTTTGCATGGAAGATATATGTCAAGAAGAACCATGTTTGAATTATTTCTATGAAAAAGGTATAGCATATATGTGTATGATAGAAACCAATGGAATATACTGTTACGCTACCACTGGAATAGAATGTATGTTTGGGCATATATATGATCCATCATACAGTAGTCATTTGTGTGAGCGTTGGAACCATTCGTGTGGTATTGTGGATGGAACATGTTGCCCGTATTGATGTTTTTAGGGCAATACTACAGTATTGATCAAGTAGTTACAATGGAGTTCGAAAGTTGTGAGAGAGCATGTGTAAGTTAAGCGTTGTACACATGTTTCATGCCGAATGAATACCGAGGGATAGATTATCAAAAGTACGGGTAGTTGGGAACTGTGCCTCTACCCCTTGGTCATTTTAATAATTATGTGGAGATGCTTATGAAAAAATTATTAGTGTTTTTATTGATTGTATGTTTGACCGGATGTAATACTGGAGTGGATGTGGATCATTCAGAAGACACCGCAAGTAATACTACTGAAGTGCAAACAGAGGTGAAAACAACAAAGACAGAAACTACAGTACCTGTGAAAAAAGCGGCAACTCGCTTTGTGGTTTTTTCAGACCGTTTTGAAGGTATGCAAGAGGGAAACATAAACCAAATTATTTATGAACTAAATACATTAAGCCGGAATATATTGGATATTACAGCGGAATATATTTCTATTCCTAAAGAACCGGCGCACATGCAATCTTATAATGCTCAATTATGTTTAATGATTGAATCAGGGGAAGTCCCGGATATTTTTTTGGCAAAAGGCCTTTATGGATTCAAGAGTTCACAAGATAGCTTGTTCAATCTGGTACAAAGCGAAGTTGTAGCGGATCTTACCGATTTGATTGATGTACACTCACCGTATATGAATGCTTTTTATCGTTCATATCCGTCTTTTATGAATTTTTCGATGGTTGATGAAAGAATTTATGGAATTATTATACCTGAATTTGCTTTGCCTATGATACCTGTATTTACGGTTAAGAAGGAGCTGTGTGAACAATATCATATTGATTCTGTAACAACTTATTTTGAAGCGTTAGATGTTTGTAAGTCTTTGGCATCCGCTATCGATGGAGAAGATAAGAAAATATATGTTGAAAACAGATTATGCACTCAAGCAATTATTGATGATGAAGGATACTATAATGCCTTTTCATCAACATTTCCAGCATATTTATATTTATTGAGAAAGGGGGATAGCACGTTGACTCTTCATCGTATTGACAAAACGAATGTGTTGGATGCTATCATCATCATGAAGGAGGATTTCGAAAGATACAACATTCAAGCTATCGACGACCGTCTATCGGAATTGGATGATTTCAATGCTGTTCTCGATAGTGTTGTACCACAGGTAAACCCGGAAGAGTACAATATATTCCATTTGATCAATAATACGAGTTATTATCCGCATGATATGCAATTAAATCTCTTTAATTATTTTGTGGTCAGTAACGGCTGTATGGAAAAAGAAAAAGCCGTTACCTACATCGATTGGCTTTTAGGAGATACACAAGCGCGAAAATTAGCTGGATTCGGTATTCGAGATGTTAATTACACATTCGACGATCAGACAAACATCATTTCTTATACCGACACACCGAATCGTTTATTCAATATCGGAACAGGGGAGTCCTTCGCACTAGCTAATGATGTGTTCTTGGATGATAAAAATGAGATCAATTATCTAAAGAATATAAATTATCGTAATTATGAGTTGAATGAACTGAACAAGAAAACATTACAAAATTTATCTAAAATAGAAGTCTATCATGAAAAAACAAGCGATGTTATAAGAAAATATAACGAGCAATACAGATATGAAGAAAGAGGATTATTAGAAGATCTGTTTTCAGCGGTACAAGGCAGTTATTCAATAGCGCGCTACATGGCCCCGAAAGTTAGTATCGAGATTGTAGAAAAAACGAAAGAACTCTTGAAAAAATCATACAACCAAGAGTTCGTGAATGCATTGCAGGATGCGTTATGGGAATTAAATTAATTATTCACCTAATATCTGAGGAGATAATATTATGAAAGTTTTGGCAAGCGTATTGATTTATGTTATGTGCATATTATTTCTCTTTTCATCATGTGGTAAGTTTGAAAACAAACAACCTGAAGATACATCAGCGAATGATATGTCTTCTATTGTTTCTCTTGATCATAAAGATCGCACTGTTGAAACGGTTCATTATTTTATCAGGAACAGTTTAAAAGCTTCGATCGATATTGATGAAATCAATCAGGAATTGTCGCGGTTGTGTATCAATATGATAAATATCGATTTACAATTACATGAAATAAATACCGTTTCATACGGAAAAGAGATACAAACTATGATTCATTCGGGGGAAAGAATAGATTTTTGCGATCCTGTGGATGTTTTATCGGTTATGTCCAATGAGCTGATCGAGCAGTACAATTTAGCGGATATAACCGATTTGTTATATCGATATTATCCATCCGTAAATGAAATATCCTATGAGTCTATTAAAGATCAAATTGAATTGGACGGACGTATTTATGCTGTTCCCGGATACATGATGGGATCACAATCCAACTTGGTATATGCTGTAACAAACAAGGCTCTGTTTGAAAAAAGCCAAGTCGGATCCATTACAAACTTTTTGGACTATATCAATTATTACAACATATGTGTTGAGAATAATCTATTGGATAAGGATCAGGTTTTTGTCTGTGATATCGACATGTTTATAAGATTATACTTAGAATGTTTCGGATATTATAATCTTTATGACGGACTAGTCTACAGCCCTCATGAAAAAACCATTGTTGCACAGGAGACAACACCTGAATTTTTTGATGCCTACGAAATCTATATTGACATGTTTAACAAAGGCTTTTTATCTTACACACAGGAAGAGACGGTAACCCCTCACTCCATGTACCAACCAAGTTTTACCAATTACACGGCTCAAAATCTGACTTACGGGGAATTAAACCGTTACAATTTATTGGCATTCGAAGGATTTAACGACAACCATGAAATTTTTATCATCAATGAAACGACTGCACGACATATTCCGTATTCCGTCATGCCGAATTATTATGTCATACATAACGGAAACGAAGAGAATACTCTGAAAACGATTCTTTTTTTAAAGACGAATCAAGATGTTAACGACATTTTTAGATATGGAATTTTAGATAAAAATTACGCTTTAAAAGATGACAAAGTATGTTTGTTTGATAATCAATCCAGCGGAATAATGTGGCGGAGCGCCTTTTATTTTTCTCCTTCATTGGAACGTCGTTTTATTTCCGAAGATAATTCATGTTATAACTTAAGAAAGACGATTGTAAACAATATTCCTTTTCCATATGATCGTTACCAGACTGCCAGGTCTGCTTTATTTTTAAATTCTCTTGGTTTGAATATCAATGATTTTTACGAGAAAAGAAATTTAAAGCATGTGAATAAAGATGATTTATATAAAAAATTGAAAGACGGTATGGAGATAAGTGAATTTGTCAAAATGATGTATCACGATCAATTGGATGATTTTTTGGAGTATTTCATAAAAGAAGTATATGGTGAATAACCTGATTCATCAGAAGGTCTTAGTTATTAGACTTTATTTAGGAGGCGGTAGTGCAAATAGTAATAACCGAAGATCACTTTTGCGAAGCTAGTCAGCCACGACATATAGCAGAACGGCTAAAAAATTTTTGATAATTGGATGCAGGAGGTATAGCACATTGGAAAGAAGTAAAAAGCACATTATTGTTAGTCTCATTATACTCTGTTTCATACTTAGCACATCATGTTCAGTGCAATCTGATCATACCAATAAAAATACAGAAGATAGTAATCCGTTAAATGAAAAACCCCTGATAACTACACAAACGGAACCTCTTTATAAATTTGATCAGACCAAGGAGCTAACCATTTTGTATTCTTATCTGGTTGGATCAAATGATGTTGATTCGAATTTTAACGGTCGGGTAAAAAATATAGTCGAATACATAAAAATGAACTACGGTATCTTTGTTCAATTCGAACTGATATCTCGACCTAATTATATTGAAGAAATGGATTTGAGGTTATCATCCGGTGATAACTCGGACATATATATGGCTAATGTTGCTGTAAGAGGTAGCAATTTTGATATTGGTCATGATGTCATAGAAAAGCAATATGCCGCGGATATTACCGATTATGTGGATCGGTTTTATCCCGAGATTCATATGATGCTCGAAAGAGATCCCGAATTGGCATCACAAATTGTGAATAATGGGAAGATCATGGCGATACCCGGGTGTGAAAGCTCTGTGTATAACCTATTTGCTTTAGTTATTCACAAGGACTTTTATGACGTCAAGAATAAAAATCAGTATTTGAGTCTTGATGAGACAGCTGAAATATTCACAGAACTAAACCGTTTTAACGATAGCGGTTATTATGGGATTGCGAATTTCAATCACATGGCTCAGCTTATCCTAGATCAAAACGGATTCCCTCTCATGCTCAGCGGATCTAATATTCTTGCGGACAATAATGATTTAATTTGCTTTGAAGAAACCGACCTGTTTATCGATACATTTCAATATGCTGAAAAAATTTATGGCACTGGTGGGAATATTGAAGAAAGGGTGTTCAGGT
Organism: uncultured Clostridia bacterium; assembly: GCA_937894465.1. GTDB lineage: Bacteria > Bacillota > Clostridia > JAAYHZ01 > JAAYHZ01 > JAAYHZ01. Next base: position 930 of record CALCRE010000162.1, on the reverse strand, counting down.
GGGATTCGGAGTGGACAGATCCTTACAAGTATAAAAGTTCTTCCTATGCGTCGGCAAAACAAGTACAACCTGCAGTGGCTCCTGTAGTGGAGCTTGTATCTTATTCATCTTTCCGAAAACAAATTTATTATAAAACCGAACGATTTAATAAATCTTATACTGTAATGCCTATTAAAACAAATGCTCCGTCCGGCATCATTCGATATGAACCTAAATATTTCATTAGTTCTTCTTGCGATGACATTGATGCCGCAATGGTGTTTTTACGTTGTTTGGAATGGGATAAGGATGTCTACACGATGTTTCGTTACGGGTTTGAGAACACGGATTACATCATGACCCAAAACGGTATGGAGCTAAACAACCTGCATAATTTTATGTTATTTAGATTCGAAAACCCTTATATGGAACCAAAGCTCGCTCATGATTTCGGTCTTTGGAACGAATTTCTGAGTGAGTTTATTTCTTCTCAATCTACAAACAAAAGTTCTTATGAATACGAAACTGATTTTACACAATTGAAAAATACCGTAAGTAAATTATATAATAGCGATTCTGAAGTGAAGGAAATAATATCGAAACGCATTAAGTTGAATGAAGAAATCGGTACATACATCCGTAGTAAGACCGGCTCATACAATGAATACCTTAAATATTATGACTTGCATGATACGGATGATCTAAAAAACAAAATCAAAGAAGACATGGACATCGGCAACTAAAATATGTTGTACGGTAATATATTCAGACAACCAATAAGTGGGTGCAAAATCTGATTGCATAGTGTTCTGAGATTATTTAAGTGTATCGCAACAAAGTTTTACAGTATATGGGACACATATCAGTGGTAATTTCCACAACATAAAAAGAGGAGATTGAATATTCCGAGTTGGCAGAGCCACCTATTCTTCTCAGATAGAACCACCTGTT
>CALCRE010000161.1 GCA_937894465.1 uncultured Clostridia bacterium | reverse complement strand
AAACCACCGGTTTCTTTATGGTTGCCGATGGTATGGGAGGCCATGTATATGGAGATGTGGCCAGCGGCATAGCGTATGACGCTGTCAGCACCCGTTCGGAAGACTCCGTTGCTAAAATCATGAATGGTGAAGACCCGGAGAAAGTTCTGCATTCTCTTGTCGTTGAAATTAACAAGAAAATTATGGATCAAAGTTTGGAAAACCGAGAAATGTCGGGTATGGGGACAACATTAGTTATGGCAATCGTCAGCAATGATAAGCTTCACATCTCAAACGTCGGTGACAGCAGGTTATATCTTTATCGAGATTCGAAATTGACATTGCTTACAGTAGACCACTCTGTTGTTCAGGAAATGTATGAGCAAGGAATCATCAGCAAAGCGGAAGCGGAGGAGCATCCCCAAAAAAACATACTGACAAGGGCGGTAGGCTGTGATAAAGAAGTAAATCCTGATTATTTTGAATATGATATTCATAAACAGGATATCCTCATCTTATGTACCGACGGATTATCGAATGTAGTCGATGACAGTGTTATGATCGAAATAATAGAGAAGAATAGTGATTTGGACTCACTGTGTGGTGAGTTAGTTACACATGCCAATCGAAACGGCGGTTTAGACAATATTACTTGTATTGCCGTAAAAATTTAAACGTCAATTACGTACTTTATATCGTATAGTTACGTTCGATCATTTTTACGATGATACCGGAACAATCGATTTTGAAAGGCGGTTAACCCGTATTTATGGATTTGATAGGAAAAGTTTTTGATAATAGATATGAAATTATAGAAAAGGTAGGAGTAGGCGGCATGGCTATGGTATACAAAGCCAAATGTCGTTTGCTCAACAGACATGTGGCTGTGAAAGTCTTGAAACAAGAGTATTCACAGGACGAACAGTTTGTGAATCGTTTCAGGATAGAAGCCCAAGCTTCAGCTGAGCTTGCTCATACCAATATTGTGTCTATATATGATGTAGGTAAATTTGAAGATTACTATTATCTTGTCATGGAATTCATTGACGGTATGACTTTAAATGACTTCATTACTGAAAAAGGAACCTTGTCTGCCGAGGAAACAAGTGTTATTACTTTGCAAATACTGAGTGCATTGGAAAAGGCACATTCCAAAGGTATAGTCCATTGTGATATTAAACCTCACAACATCATGTTGACAAGAGACGGAACAGTGAAGGTGTGTGATTTCGGAATCGCCAGAGCGGCATCCACTACAACCACCACCATTTCCACAAAGAATATGGGGTCGGTTCATTATTTATCTCCCGAGCAAGCCAGAGGCGGGTATGTCAGTTCAAAATCCGACATCTATTCTCTCGGAGTGGTTATGTACCAAATGGTCACCGGCCTTTTGCCTTTTACGGGCGAATCTCCGGTTGCTGTGGCGTTAAACCATATTCAAGATAATCCTGTGCCACCCATAGAGCGCAATGACCAGGTTCCGCCTGCCATGAACGATATTATCATGAAAGCTATGAAAAAATCCGATGTGGACCGGTATGAATCGGCTGCAAAGATGATTGAAGATATTTCTACCAAAATGAATGTATCGGTTCCCGGACCTGTGATTCAAAACAAGAAGGATAAAACTAAGCTTGATGAAAACAAGATTAAGAAAATCAATGTTGAAACCAATGAATACGAAGAAGTTGCAAAAATAAGGAAGAACAAACGTAAAAACAGGACAGCCGTATGGGGTGCCATTTTTGTGTCGGTTATTCTAATCGGTATCATGGGCGTTTTGGCATTTAACTTGATTCCCACTTTAATACCCGAACCTGCTTTTTATGTGGTGGAGGATTATAAAGGGCTTGATTATAATTATGCAAAAAGTATTTTGGAAGGGAATCCTCAAGTGGATATTATTGTGGAAACTTCTTTTGTGAACAGTGAAACAGTTCAAGAAGGTGTTGTCATATCACAAAGTGTAGACAAGGATATTGTTTTCAAAGAGGGAATACCCAATAAAATCAAGCTGACCGTTAGTAACGGACCGAAACTCATTAAAATTTCCAGCTATCGGAATACTCAGGCTCGAATTGCTGAGATCGAATTAAAGAGCTTGGGTTTTGATGTGGTGGTAGAAGAGCAACACAGCAGTGTTCCGGCCGGATATGTGATACGAACCGATCCGGACGGTGGTATCAGCCTAAAACCTAATGACAGGATTATTTTATATAAAAGTCTCGGACCTAAATTTATCAAGGTGGAAGTGCCGGACTTGACAGGGATGACTTTAACCGAAGTAAGGAAAGCCTTGGAGGAGAAAAACCTTAAGATGGGAGATATTCGCCCTGCCGGACAAACCAGTTTGGTGGCTAAGGTGATTAATCAATCTCCGCAAGCCAAAATGGTTGTGGATGAATATAGCGAAGTCAGTATCCAGTTTGAAGAAATTGTTGTCGTTGTACCTCCCGAGGAAGGAAAAGACGATATCCTCTATCCGTATGTCTTTATGCCGGAGGGTTTGGACAAATTGACCGAGCCTGTCAAGGTATTGTTTGAGGTTAAGCCTAGCGATACCGGAAAGGTCACCACGCAATTTAACAAGAGTGTAAATAAGGATGAATTCCCGGTCCATTTGGAATTTGTTGTTCCTGTGGACGGTAATACTGAAATTTTGATACTGGTTGACAATATGTTTTACGAAAGATTTGTATTGGACTATAAAGAGTTGAAAACTGCCATGGAATCTGAAGGTGAAACGGAAGAAACCACAGTTGGCGACGTTGAGGGAGAAACAACAGATGAGAAGGTGGAATGATATGACACGGAGGTGTGAATTTGCCTAAAGGAATTATCCTTAAGGGAGTAGGAGGTATGTATACGGTTTTTTGCAACGGTGAAACATACAGTTGCAAACCCAGGGGAATCTTTAGAAATATCGGTGTTACACCCCTGCCCGGAGATGATTGTATGTTTGATGTTACAGAGAGCGGCCAAGGCAATATCAACGAAATACTTCCCAGGGAAAATTCATTGATAAGACCTGCAGTGGCTAATATAGACATTGCGGTTATTGTCATCGCCTTATCTTCACCGGAACCCGATTTTTATATGGTGGACAAAATTATGGCCACCTGTTTATTTAAAAAAATCGAACCGGTGCTTGTGGCAAACAAAGCAGATTTAGCAAAAGAAGATATAATAAGCACAATAAAGGTCAATTACGGTCCTACAGGGTTGGAATGTTTTGAGGTATCAGCAAAGACCGAAGAAGGCTTGGAGAACTTGGTTCAATATTTTGCAAATAAAACGGTTGTGTTTGCAGGTCAGTCCGGAACAGGAAAATCTACTTTGCTAAATGCCATTGTCGGTCATGAACTGATGGAAACCGGCAGTATCAGCGAAAAAATTGAACGTGGCAGGCACACTACTCGTCACACTAACTTTATTCATGTCCAAGGCGGTGCTTTGATTGCCGACACACCGGGATTCAGCAATGTTGAACCGGACGAAATTGAAGAAGATGATTTGCAATTTTATTATCCGGAGTTTGAACCGGTGCTTGGCCGGTGCAAATTCCAAAGCTGTATTCACATCAATGAACCGGAGTGTAAAGTAAAAGAAGCGGTTTCCGAAGGATTGATCGGAAGCTTACGATATGAAAATTAGAGCGACCAAAATATTAAGATATTAATATAAATAATGCTGGCTTATTTTTAG
>CALCRE010000160.1 GCA_937894465.1 uncultured Clostridia bacterium | reverse complement strand
ATTCATATACAAGCGAACAAGGCACCCAAGTGACTAAAACGGAAAAAGTAAACATCGTCCTATACATCCGTTATAGGTCAGATGAAATTCATGAAAAGATACGGGTTATCTTCCCACGGTTCTGCAGCATGTGTCATAGCAAGACACGGGATGGGGCTTAAACTCGAGAAACCGGTGTACGATAGTGTATTAGGTAACTTTAGGAAGCATGTCAATCACAAACCAAGAAAATCCAGATGGGCATCCATATCCTATTATATAAAGAGGAAGTATAGTTTTCACGAAAGAATGGCACTTTTAAAGTTAGGCAGTTAAAATTAACATATGGTAAAGACAGTAGGAGTATATAGCTGTTTCCGGGATGGCGCCCCTGTTATGCTTGTAAAGATATAACTTGGCACGTATATTCGGAATGGGACTAATTTCGATATCTTATTGTAACCTTACCGTATTTTTCGAGTGCGGCTAACAGCCGGGTCAAAGTATTCCTTGGATTGGTCTTAAGCTCACGCTTATTGCTCAATCTTTGTGACCACCCCCTGTTTCGTTTGGTTTGGCGACCGGACAAAATAAGGTGGCTTTGACTTGAGGGCGAGATTCCCTCACGCGAATCCACAAAAAGCACTGTTCGTTTGTGGTCATACAGGGCAACCTGTAGAAGAATATATGATGTATGGTACATGTGACTATGTTTGATTATGTTATTAGGAACGGTTTATTGAATAACGTCACTTAAAAACTTAACTTGATTCCTACCATCAATCTTTGCCTCATACAAAGCTTTGTCTGCGAACCGGAACAGATTTTTATAAGATAGATTTTTATTTGGAATCAAAGAAGTAACCCCTATCGTTACAGTAACATAACCGCTTACTGTTGAGTGGGCATGGGGAACATGAAGTGCCTCAATTTTCCGCCGCAACATATCAGCTATATCCACGGCTTCTTCTTTCCCCGTCTCGGGTAAGATTGCGACGAACTCATCGCCCCCATAACGAGCGACCATATCGGAGGAGCGCGTTAAAGTATGTTTCAGAATCTCTCCAAGTTTAACTAGACACTCATCTCCCGCGATATGCCCATAGGAATCGTTGAACTCTTTAAAAAAGTCCATATCCACGAGCAATAATGCAATAGGCCTTTTATATCTTAAACACCGACGCCATTCCATTTCTACTATTTGATCATATTTTCGCCTGTTCCATACTCCTGTTAATTGATCTTTAAAAGAAAGATTTCTTAAGGATTGATTTGCTTTTTCTAATTCAAGTTTTTGTTGTTCTATTCGCTGATTAGACTTTTCTAAATCTTTAGTCCGTTGTAATACTAATTCATCCAAATTGCAATTAATTTCAGTCAGCCTTGCAGTTAACACCTCTTCTTGTTCTAAAGAATCGGAAAATTTCTTTGCTAATAATAAAGAATTTGTAAAAGCAAAAATTAATTGTCCGAGTGAACTGAGGTTATCCGTTCTAATCAAAGCCTTTAAAAAGACAGGTCCAGCATCATTCATCCATATGCTAAGAAAAATAATATCATTTATACTACTAAATAATAAAGTCAAACAACCTAATATAATAAACCATTTCCCCTTTTCCTTATGAACCGATAATTTGATTAAGGCCACTAATATATATATAATCAAAAACGCAGTCCATATTTGATATATAGGGTTGAACGGCGTAAAAATTCTTGCAGGAGCAATAAGAACTAACAGTCCAAAAGCAGCCCCGATAACCTGGGCTATCTTGATGATCCGCCCATGAAAATACCGTGGATAAACCGAACTGAAAAACATTAGTATCAATGGCACCCCGAGATAGAATGTCAGTGTTTGTATCTTATGGGCAATCTCCCAGCTAAAGTTAGGGAATAAATATATGAAAAATCGTTCTCCTACTAGGATCGTCCTGATTCCGATCAGCAGACAAAACAAGCCAAACCATAATAATGAAATATTCTTTTTTCTAAAAAAAAATAATGCGAAATTGTATGCGCCTAAGCACATCAAACAGGCAAATATGATTAGCTCCCTTGATAAATCTTCGTACCGCACCCTTTGAACATGCTTTTCTCCGCCTAGATAGACGCTCTCTAACATTCCTCCGCTGCGATGATAATAATTAGAAATTTGAACTATTATTTCATTCATTCCTTGTTGTGCGTCAAATAGTGCAACCTGTGGAAGATATTGGGGCACCATTGTTTCCCTTGTTTTGCCCACTTTTCCGGCCGTGGCAACCATTTCTCCATTCACCCAGAGTTCATATGCGGTAAACAGCCTAGGGATCTTCAAAGCCAATCTTGCATTTTCCTCTGTTTTAAATTGAAGGCGAAAGGTTGCATAACCATACCCCGACTGATCTTCGTTTCCTGTGCTATTATTCCACGAACTGGGGACCTGAATATATCCGGTTAACGATCCTGCATCCGTTTCTCCGGAAGACAGTAGTTGATTCCAGTAAAATTCCCATTGGCCGTCTAAAGCAACAATATCATTTTCAAGCTGCACCTGCGTTAAGTCTAGAACTCCCGATTCAGCTTTTGGTTTGATCTCAAATATTTGGCCAGAACAGCCTCCTAAAATAAATAACACGAATATTATTGTAATTATTATTTGTAGCTTATATTTATACATTAATTGTACCGCCAAATTTGTTTTTTGTTTCTGCAACCATAAGACATCTGATCTTTTTTGCTCAGCTCCTAATTCATACACACCCCAAGTCTTTACGTCCTATATATTAATATCGGCTTTATCTTTCAGAACTTTAGCTTCAAAAGATTGGTAAAATAAAGATGAGTTTTGATTTTGTGTGTCATGAAGGTGGTTACTATAAAAAATGTTAGTGAGACCTTTCCCGTCTTGCTTGTAACAGGTCCGCGTCAAGTTGGATAGACTACAATACTAGAGAGTTTTGCTGATCCAAACCGGAAAATTGTTTCTCTTGATAATATGACTGTTAGAGCGCTTGAAAAGAGCGATCCGGAGTTGTTTTTGCAAAGGTATGCTCCACCGGTAATGATTGATGAAATACAATACGCTCCCGAACTTCTCCCTTTTATTAAAATAATGGTAGATCAGAGAAAGAAGTGCGGGGATTTTTGGCTGACGGGATCACAAATGTTCAGAATGATAAAGAATGTCTCGGAAACTTTATCCGGTAGGGTGGGGATTGTTCCCATGTTAGGACTGTCAAACAGCGAAATTAACGGTATAAGTTTTTCTCCGTTTGAAGTTGATATCAGTGAACTTACAAATCGTCTTACTATAACAAAACCAATGACTGTTGCTGAGGTATTTGATCGTATATATAAAGGATCAATGCCGAGACTCTATGAAGTCGACAATATTAACAGAGATATTTTTTTGAGTCATATATTGACACCTATTTGATCCGAGATATTCATGAATTAGAACAGGTAGGCGATTTAATGGCATTTCTAAAGTTTATAACAATTATTGTAGCACGGACAGCGATAATTGTTAACTATGAGGCTTTAGCACAGGAAACAGGTATTTCTGCTCCTACAGCAAAACAGTGGCTTTCGATTCTGATTTCGAGTGGTATTGTAGCGCTGATTGAGCCATAGCCTTTGCTCACATCTGATGGGATGGGGTAGTGTAATTGTGCTAGAGAACGGTGCAATGTCAGGTGCTTTTTTTGAAACATGGGTGGTCGCAGAGATTTATAAGAGCTATTTAAATGCAGGAAAAAGGCCTCCCCTTTATTTCTATCGGGACAGTAATAAAAAAGAAATAGATCTGATAATATCTAAGGATGGAACAGTTAATCCTATTGGGATTAAAAAGGGGACTGCACCAAAGGATGCCATTAAAAATTTCTCAGTTCTAAAACCAATCGAAGTAGAGCCTTCAGAAGAAGATTATTTTACCGGAACAGCACATCTTAAATTAAAAATCGGTGAAGGAGCAGTAGTTTGCTTGGCAAGTGATGTGATTCCTATTGATCAAATGAACCGGTATATCCCGGCATGGCTTATATAGAAAATCTCTCATGTCAAAACCTATGTAAACCGGTCTCCGTAAGATAACAATGGAAAGATGCTAATAAATAATTGGAGGGTCATTTTTTGCATTCATGAATATTAACGATTTATAATAAAATTTTAAAAATCTATTGCAAACGTTAATAAACATGATATACTGTTAACAAAGATGAATCAGGGTCGACACTGAACAATCTTTGAATATTTTTGTAAGGGAGTATATTGTTATGTTTATTGAAGAAAGGCATCAAGCCATTTTAGACATCATATCTACTAATGGTAGGATTTCCACTGGAGAGATACAAGAAAAATTCGATGTTTCTCTTGACTCTGCAAGACGGGATTTAAGAATACTTGAAGAAAAGGGGCTGTTAAAAAGAACACATGGTGGTGCGATTCCAGCAAGACAAATCGCATTTAGTAAGCCACCCAAAGTTACATGCAAAGATATTGCGGAAATTAAAGAAAACTATTTGACAATAGCAAAGAAAGCAGTTTCCATGATAAAAGAAAATGATGTAGTATTTATTATGCAAGCGACTGTTGGTTATTTTATGGCGCAGAGCTTACCAACTGATATACGAATTCGTGTTGTCACAAACTCCATCGTTATAGCCGAAGAATTAAGGACGAAAGATAATATCTCAGTTATTCTTTTAGGTGGAGAAATGGACAACAAAGGAACATGCTATGATGCGTTTGCTGTCGACATGATTAATCGATTGAGATTTGATAAATCTTTTATTACAGCAGCCTGTATTTCACCCGAATTTGGTTTATCAATTCAAAAATCGCAAGCAATTAATTTTTGGAATGCAGTGATTAATAGTTCCAAAGAAACTATTGGGCTGTTTCCAACAGAGAAAATAGGATTTGAATCAATAGTCAGTATTTGTCCTGCGAACAGGTTAGACATATTGATAACTGATTGGGATGCCTCTGAAGAAGACTTAACAGCTTTTGATGAACAAGGAATCAATATTGTGGTGGTAGAAAGAGAATAGGTTATTGGGCGGAATTTCCGCCCAGCTTGCTTGTACGCGTAGCATTGCCTAGAGATGGTTTGAAAGATATCCAATGGAGAATTAAATAAAAAATTCAGTTTGGTGCCCTTTGAGCCGTTTTTTTCTTTGGATATTCTAAAACTAAATGGAAGCAAAACATTCAGAAGAAGATCATTTTGCCGGAACATCACATCTTAAAACTAAAATCGGTAAAGGAGCAGTTGTTTGCTTGACAAGTGATGTGATTCCTATTGATCAAATGAACCGGTATATCCCGGCATGGCTTATATAAAAAAATCACTCATGTTAAGGCTAAGCAAACAGAAACTCCATAATCATTTACTTTGCCCAATAAGCAAATGGTTGTAAAAAGCCGTTTGTTTGTACTCATCCATGTCGGCGACCTCGCATTCAAGAGTCAGCATATTTTGATACCAATCACCGGAGTATTTAATTGAATTATCCTGTCCGAGTGCCCAAAAGTTTCTCATGCCAAAGACTTTTTGAATTTTCCCTCCGGATCTGCTGACCAAATCCGAAGCATGTGAGTTGGAATATAGATACTGAGTTCCTAAGTAGTTGCTTTTTTCATTTGCATGGGAGTTAAGCATTGTGAGAGCTTTTTTGGGATCATTCTTAAAAACTGCTGTTTGAAACACCTTACCTGCTTGGTTATGCTTTACAATAGAGAGAATACCATCTGATGCTAACAGCCGCACAAGCTCAGCAAAAACAGGCTCTTTTTCCTCAATATATTCCAGTACATTATGACAAAAAACAAAGTGGAAGCTACCGTCTTTAAACTCTGACAGCTTTTCAATACCGCCACAAATTTGTGTGTAGCAATTTTGCCTGTACCTATTTTCAATCATCTCTGTATTTGGCTCAATTGCCGTTACATCATGCCAATTTGCAAAGTAATTTGCTGTCACGCCAAGGCCTGAGCCAAAGTCAAGTATTTTCAACCTTGGCGTTTGGGGGATATTTAGTTGTGCAAATAACAAATCATAAAACATTCTGCCCCAAGGAGCTTTCACGAGTTCAACATAATCTTTCACGTTATCCACCTTATGGATTCCTCTCTTTCAATCATCCGTCGTATATGCCTGATTCGGATGATTAGGCTCATTTGGATATAAAAGTTTTATTCGGCCTGCCTTCCAACAAAATTCTTCCACCATTCGTATTAGCCGTGGCAGGATAGGTTTCCTGATTAACACCTGCTTCTTTCAAGCTATCTCGATTTTAAAGCTTTATGATCATAGTGTCAATGTAGCAGTATAATTATGGTAGGCTCTTGATTCTAAAAATTGATAAATTTACAGAAGTTCATTGGTTTTAGTGATATAATGGCTAAGACAGGGCGTAATGTTGCTGTTTTGCATCACCGAATAAAGAAATGTTGAGGTGAATTTTATGAAGAAGATCGATATTCACGTACACACTATGACCACTCGAATGGCCCACTGGAAAAGAGCAACTCCGGAAGAGTTATTTGAGATCTACGACAAGATTGGTGTGGAGAAGGCGGTAATCTTACCGTCGGTACAACAAAACGAGGAAGCAATGGAAATCGTGGAAAAGTATCCGGATCGATTCTACTGGTTTTGTAACATTGATCCGAGGATGGGAAGGAATCTTCCTGATACCGATTTATCCTACTTTTTAGAGTATTACAAATCAAAAGGTGCAAAAGGTGTCGGTGAGGTGACCTGCAATCTGTATTTCGACGATCCTTTTGTGGACAATCTGTTTTATCACTGCGAAAAAACCAAAATGCCATTATTGTTCCACATAGGTCCAAGGATTGGAAACTGCTACGGATTAGTGGATGATTTGGGATTGCCAAGATTGGAAAAGATGTTGGCAAAATATCCGAATTTAACGGTTATCGGTCATTCACAGCCTTTCTGGTCGGAGATCAGTGCCGATGTCAATGAAAAGAATCGGAACTCCTATCCGAAAGGAAAGGTTATACCCGGTCGCACAGTGGAATTACTTAGAAAGTATCCTAATCTGTATGGCGATTTATCACCTTCGGCCGGAAGCGGTTTTAATGCAATTGCAAGGGATCCGGAGTTCGGTTATCAATTTTTAGAGGAATTTTCTGATCGCATTCTGTACGGCTCGGACATTTGCGCGCCGGACAACACGTTAAAACTATCAAAATGGTTGGATGATGCGGTTGAAAACAAAAAGATTTCCCGGGAAACCTATGAAAAGGTTTGTAGGAAAAACGCATTGCGGATTTTGGAAGGGAGTGTTTGATATGTTTAAGAAAATTGATATGCATGTACATACCATCATGAAAAAAGGTATCATGCGAATGGGAACAAACACCACATTTGCAACACCGGAAGAATTATCCCTCATGTATGACCGCTTGGGTATCGAAAAAGGGGTGATATTACCTGAGATTAATTTCGAATGTGCAAGTCATATGCAATCCAATGAGGATGCATATCGAATTGTTCAAAAGTTTCCGGATCTTTTTTATTGGTTCTGCAATATCGATCCCCGTATGGGCAATAACGATATCCATATGAATCTTACTCCTGTAATTGAAAGTTATAAGCAATTAGGTGCAAAAGGGGTGGGCGAGGTTTGTGCCAACTTGCCTTTTGATGATCCCTTTATGGAAAATCTGTTTTATCACTGTGAGAAAACCCAAATGCCGGTGCTGTTTCATATAGGGCCGAAAGTAGGGGGATGTTACGGTATTGTAGACGATTTAGGCTTGCCTAGGTTGGAAAAGATGTTAAATAAATATCCCGGGTTACAATTCATTGGTCATTCCCAGCCTTTCTGGGCTGAAATAGGGGTTTTGGATCAAAATCAACGAAACGGATATCCCACCGGAAAAGTGGTTCCCGGGCGCTTAGTCGAACTTTTTGACCGATATCCGAATCTATCCGGAGATTTGTCTGCAGGAAGCGGGTTCAATGCTGTGTCCAGAGATCCGGAATTCGGCTACTCTTTTATTGAAAAATATCAAGATCGTTTATATTTCGGAACGGATATATGTGCACCGGAGAATGACATGGAGCTTTCTTTCTGGTTGGATGATGCTGTTAAGAGCAACCATATATCTCAAACGGCATATGAAAAAGTTTCACGAGTTAATGCATTGAAGCTTTTGGAAGGTTAAGAAGGAGGGGTTTTGTTTTGAAGTTTGGTATTTTAGGGGCTGCTCATGGGCACATTGCATCTTTTGCCGCTTCTATGATTAAGAGCGGTCATGAATTTGTTGGAATCTACGACCCTGTGATAAAGAGGACTGAATCTTTTGTAAAGCGGTTTGATGTGCAAGCTTTTAATAATCCGCGGGATTTGTTGGAAACCGGGGTGGAAGTCATCGGGACTTCGGCAGTTAACAATACAAAGATCGATTTTTACGAACTGTGTGAAGAATATGGTGTTCATGTGGTCGCGGATAAGCCGTTGGTGACAGACTATACCCAATATGACCGGTTGGAAAATATCATCAGAAGAGGAAAGATACAAATCGGTTTATTGTTGACATTGCGGTTTTCAGCACCCTATGTTCAATTGAAAAAGATTATTGATCAAGGAGACTTAGGAGATATTCTATCCATTGAGTTCTATAATGCTCACAACTTGAACCCGGATATCAGAGAAGATTGGCATTTTTCAAGTGTGCAAAACGGTGGTGTGATTATTGACTTGATTATCCATTGTGCTGATTTATTCCGGTGGTATACCGGCTTGGATGAAGGAGCGTATTACGGTACCAAAACAAAATCAGTGTTATCGAAATACGACACATTCTATGATTATGCCGATGTGTACATGCAAACAAATGAAGGCATCACCGCTTACTTTAAAACCGGATGGCTCATGCCGGAAGGCGCTTTGGCTGCAGGGTACCGGGTTTTTGTAACCGGCTCGAAGGGTTCCGCCGTTATAGAAAACAGTGTGCTGAAAATGTGTCATAACCAACAACCCTTTGTGGAGGTGGAGTGTCCTCCTATATCACAAGATCCGACAATTGACTTTTTATGCGGTCTGTCAGGTAAGGAACGTTTAATTACTCATGAAGATATTTTAATGGCAACCAAGATGACTTTGGACATGGATGGACAGGTACAGATATTCAGGAACATTTAATGGGAATTAGAACATTTGGCATATTTGCTCATGTGGATGCCGGAAAGACTACTTTAACCGAAAGTCTTTTATACTTATCCGGTGCTGTCAAAAAGCTAGGAAGAGTGGATCAAGGAACTGCTCATACCGATCGTATGGATGTAGAAAAACAACGGGGCATATCGGTTCAATCATGCCCTGTTGTTTTTGAGTACGAGAAAAATCAATATTACTTGATTGACACCCCGGGTCATTTGGACTTTACAAGCCAAGTGGAAACAGCTCTGCAAGTCATTGACGGAGCGGTAATTATCATTTCGGCAGTGGACGGTATCCGGCCACACACTCAAATCATTATGGATCAAGTGAAAAAATATCAGATACCCACTGTGCTGTTTATTAATAAGGTGGATCGAGTGGGGGCTTCTCATGAATCGATCATGCAAGAGCTTAAAAAGATGTTTTCTCCGGCTGTTTGTTTGATGCAAGAAATCGATGGAGAACAGACCACCGGGTTCACTCTTCATTCAAGAGTCGGGCAAGGTGACTTTCTTGAGTGTGTAACGGAGATCTTATGTGATTTGGATCAGGATTTGATGGAGTTGTATGTTAATGAACAAAGCTTGGATCCTGACAAATTACTAAATTCTTTTTACTTATATGCCAACACGGGGCAAGTTTATCCGACTTATATGGGATCGGCTTTGCATGGTAAAGGGATCAAAGAATTATTAGAAGGAATCAAATACAGCTTTCCGGATTCAACCGGACTTAAAGAAAAGCCTTTATCCGCAGTGGTTTTTAAAATCGAAAATCATCCTTCCTTTGGAAGAATGGCCTATACAAGAATTTATGAAGGACAACTAAAAGTTAAAAATGAAATATTATCCGTAAAAGATGAAAAGATAGTTAAAGCTAATCAGATCAAACTGTTTACCGGAGAGCGGTTTGTGGATACAAACCAATTGTCAGCCGGTGAGATCGGTGCTGTGATCGGTTTAGAAGGAATTCAAGCCAAGGACATGCTTGGCTTGGAGAATAGTCGGCATCGAAAAGAATTATCTACCGGAGTGCCTGTAATGCGAGTGAAAACAATGCCTGTTGATCCGAGTAAAACAGGTGAATTTTTAAGTGCGCTGCAGTGTTTGAACGATGAAGATCCTTCTTTGAATCTTACTTGGATTCCGGAAAAAAAGGAATTTCATATTGAGCTGTTTGGTACCATACAAATTGAGGTGCTAAAAAATGTTTTACAGGAACGATTCGGTTTAGAGGCTTTTTTTGAAGATCCTGCGGTTCTCTACATGGAAACACCTGTCACGGAAGGAGAGGGCTTTGTAAGCTATACCATGCCCAAGCCTTGCTGGGCGGTGATTAAATTATGTATGAAGCCCGGTGCTCCCGGGTCGGGTGTCAAATTTCATTCCACAGTAAACCATGACGTCATATTATACAGATACCAAAAGCAAATTAAAGAGGCGTTACCTGTGGCTTTGAGCCAAGGCTTGTATGGATGGAAGGTGACGGATATTGATATTACATTGATCGACGGCGAATATCATGTTGTCCACACCAAAGCGCCGGATTTTACAGTTGCTACTCCCATGGCGATTATGGACGGGTTGAAAAACACGGGAACTTATTTATTAGAACCGATTCTTTCCTTCGATTTGAAAGGACCGGAGTATGTTATAGGTAGTGTAATAAAAAAACTTACCGACATGCGATGCGTTTTTGATTCTCCGGTGATCGATAACAGCCAGTTTTTTATTACCGGTGAGATGCCTGTAGCAACATCTTTGCAATTCCCGGTAGAGTTTAGCATATTAACCCACGGAAAAGGAGTTTTAAGCACAAGGTTTTCCAGATACAAGACATGTCCTCCCGAGCTTGGAAGTACATGCGAAAGAAGAGGAGTCAACCCTCTGGACAGGGCAAAATATATTTTAAGTGTTAGAAATGCACTATAGTAAATGGGTTCTACACTCCTGCTTTTATCCAGTCTGTGACCTCGCAGACATTTCAGGTCTGCCAAATAATGCACTCTGGAGTTTTCCTCTATCTTTTTGATAACTTTTCATACACTTCGTTGTAGTAAAGTGCATTTTCCACCGGTGTGTTCGCCGGAATATGATTACCTACCGCCATAATGAATCCGGGACAGTTTTTACCGATATCCACACACCGCTTTACTTCATTATAGATATTTTCTTTGGTTCCGGATAATAATATTCTTGTATCCACATTCCCGATAAAAGAATGCGTTTTTCCATATTTTTCGGCGATATATTTCATATCGGTCAATGGCTCTAAAACAAAACCATTGAATCCGCAATCCGCTAAATCATCAATGAATTCTGTATAATTCCCGTCCGAGGTAAATAATATTTTTTTCCCGCTTTCGATTAAAGGTTGCAGTAGCTTCTTGTAGTTGGGGAAAATATATTTTCTGTACCAATCCGGGTGGATGAATGCACCTAAGGTCCACACAATGTCATCGTGAACCATAACTACCGGTGCGTTACACTCAGCTAATGCGTTGAAATATTGCCTGATCCAAGATGCATATTTATCAGACACTTCTCCAAAACCGGTCGGATCCAATCCAGCAATTAATAAAAGCATATTCCACCCGAAGATTTCAATTAGACCGGACATCATGGTAACATAAATACCTGTCATGTTAACGGCATCCTTGTAAGAATGGCAACTTTTATCATAGTGTTCGTTAAAATTTCTTATCAAAACCGCCGGATCTTTGCTGCCGTACATCTCCCAAGGATCAAATTTCAAGGCATCATTCGGATCACTGTACAGACAGTATTGGCAATCGTCGTAATCAGCTCCTCCTGCGCTATATGTGGCATGCCCCATTTTAGTGCATTTGCCATCAAAGACCTGACTATGGATAAGGACAGACCATATCACATCATAGTTCCAAGCTTTCCTAAAGGCATTACCGGCTACAATTTTTTCATGGGAGCTGCTATGTATATTCACATTCAATCCCGTTACCGCTTTAATGAGATCCCAGTGTGCTTCAACGGAATACTCCGTTCTGGGAATCCTGTCAGGCATGATTAAATTCAAGGCAGCGAAACCGTCTTGATATGACATGACAACCTCCTTTTAATAAAATGACCCGCACGCTTTTGATATGCTTGCATGCGGGTTATCACACTTTATGTTATTTATCCATTCCTCTTCGATCCCAAGGTCGGTTTAATCCTAATCCTGTTAAATCGGCAATTTTGTTGTTGTCTTCAGCATCATACAAACGCCATATGACACGAAGTCCTTGAATGCTTTCCGGCCCGTCGGTATTAGGGCGTTTCCCGGTTCTTACACATTCGAAGAAATGCTTGTTTTCTTCATTGGTGTTTTTACCGGTAGTGCTGTCTTCAAAAACAACTTCCGCCTGATTCTTATTAAATTGCTCTCCTCTTAATTTACTGTGTATGTAGATTTTTCTTCCGATCAGATCCGCTTCTATCAGCCCGTCTCTGCAATGAGCGTGAATACTGTACTTTAGCTTGGATCCTTTCGCACCCCATGTTCCGAAATGATACCCCATGGCACCATTTGCAAACTCCATCACCACGTTGCTGGTTCCTTCTCTTTCCATCCATTCCGTACCGTAATTGCTGCCCATATGATAACCTTTTACAGGATCCCCCAAGAACCACAGCATCAAATCAATATAGTGGCAACCGTGACTAAAAAGTTGACCTCCGCCCAGCTTGTCTTTTTGATGCATCCAACTGCCGTCTTCCCGTTGGGTGTGTTGCTCAGTCCAAATGGATAATTGAAAGCAATCTCCCAATTCTTTTTTGTCAAGAAGCTCTTTCACCTTAAGAACAACCGGATTGTAGCGTTGTACATAAGCGGTCATGAGAACCAAATTCCTTCGTTGGGCGGTACGGATTAAATCCAGACACTCATCTTCGGTATTGGCTAAAGGTTTTTCCATTAAGACATGCTTTTTGCTGTTTAAAAAATACATGCCGCATTCATAGTGAAGATAATGGGGCAATGCGATTAACACTGCGTCGACTTTGTCGACAATGTCTCTGTAGTCGGTGACATACGTGTCGCAATTTAATGCTAAGGCCATTTTTTTGGCCCGTTCCAAATCGATGTCAACCGTTGCGGTTACCTTAACATCCTCTGCAAACTGATCTTTCATATTTACTTGGTGTGCAGTGGCCATCCCGCCGCACCCAATGATTCCCAAACGTATAACATCCATTGCAGTTCCTCCGTTGGTTGGTAATTATTACGTTAATTATATATTAGTTCTAGTTGTATGTCATGTGCTTAGCCGGGAATTAAATTATCTTAATTTCTTCCATTCGTCGATCATGGCCAGTAGGTTTCCCCAAGGCATAATATTGTGCATGGATACACAAGGACCTAATATGACACCTGTTTTTCCCAGTGTTTCATATATAGTCCGAACCGACTTTCTTGTTACATCAGGGTCCGGATTCCATAAGTGATGAGTACTGCTCGGCCCTGTGAACAATGCTTTGTTATGAAACAATTTTTCCTTGATTTTCTCAAGACTAACACCGGGGAATGCAATATCAATCCCGAATATACAATCGATATCTAGGTGATTTAAGTAATCCAACATGGGCATGATGCCGGTATGTAATGTATAAATCATTTTCATATCATATTGGTGCGTTTTATTGATTTCTTCGGTCAAACGCCTACCAAGGAAATCTTCCAACATTTGTGGGCTGTAAAAGTCGGATGATTCATAAAAACCGTTTCTTTTAATGATATCGATACCTAGATCACCGGCAATTTCTATTGTTCTTAAATTACATTTGTGCTCCATTTCCAAAAATCCGTGTACAAGCTCGGGATTCTCCAAGGTCTTAAAACATAATTTTTCCGGTAAAAACATTTGAAGACCGATGGTCAATCCGCCGCCTGCATATGCAGCAATCGGCAAGCCGTATTGTTCTGCAAAGTCTTTGGTTTTCTTGTAACTTTCTTTTAAATTCATGTATTCTGTATGATCGGGTTCCCAAGGTATAAACAAGTATTTTATACATTCGAGATCTTGTTCGTTTTCAATCCAAGGTTCTTTGAAATTTGCCGTCCAATCGGTGGATAATGGTATGTCGTCACCGTGGGTCCAGTAACGATCAAATTCTACGACAGCACGTACAGAACCGGCCGGTGTTTCATATTGTTTATATAACAAGTTGTTTTCTTTCCAAGTTTTCCATTTGACATCCTTGTGCATTCTTCTTATGGGTATGGAAAAATCCACAATCTGAGAGATACCCAGTTCATCGACGCTATAACGTATTTGCTCTTGGACGGAAGCATTTTCACCCCAAGGGAAATTAACCTTTCTATTTCCCCTGACGACTTTGGACAAGTTGTGGTAGTTGACAATGCATGGTGAATAATCAGTTTCCAGCTTTCCCAGAGCTGCCATGATCCGTTCTTTGTGAGACATTTTATTATGGTTCATAAGCAATCCTCCTTTTAGGCGCTTTCATCGACAAGATAGGGTTCGTCCGTACAATTCCTAATACTTTAAGAATACACACTTTCGGAAAAATTTACAATATCTATTATTCATATAGCTGTTATAAATATGATATAATCAATAGAAAATATTTCTGCGCTAAAATCAATAGATAGGGGGTTGATTTTTTCATGCAAGACCGGGATCAAAGCAAAATTGACTTGACTTCTGACGTTAAAAGAGCGAATAAAGCTATTTTTCCCATCATGTTGTTATTAATCGCCTTTGTTTATTTTCTTTATAACAATGTGAACGGAACAAACCTTTTCTCGGACTTGTTAGATGCCATACAATCATATGGAAGTCTCTTTTTGTTTTCATTGATCTATTTGCTGTTCCTAGCGTTCCTGATTGTGTTTCACGCGTACATACACGCCTTTTTTCTGATTATCATCGGCCACATAAAGAGGGAAAACATCAGAGTAACGATTGAGAATAAAAAACTGATGCCCTATGTAAGTCATGATGTTCCCGTGAATGTTTCAGCTTACAAGTGGTCTTTATTTTTACCCTATTTATTACTGGGATTGCTTCCTTTAGGATACGGTATTGCTCAATGTAATGCTTTGGTAGTCTTTGCCGGTATGCTGATTTCCATCTGCTATATGGGAGACATTCCTTTGGTATTCAAATTAGCCAAAGTTGATAAAGATTATATGGCCATCTCTCATCCCGAGAAATACGGGTGTTTTTTATACAAGAAAAAATAATTGTTGATCCGCTTTATTATTTGTCTTGTAGTTATTTACAACACTTCGTTATAGTGTGATATAATGGGGACATACTGTTGATTTTAGGAGGGATATAGATGCAATCTTTTGCCGAAAAATTAAAAATATTCAAGAACAATAAAGTTGTTAACTGGCATGAGCATGTATGGACCGATGCGAAAGGCAACCTGAATATTCCTGAGGCTGATTTGTTGGTGGAAAGTGCCAAAAAAGCAGGAATGGATGTTTTGGTATGTTCACTTCCTGTTACCCGCGGCAATCCCGAGCCGGGAATTTGCCGCAAATATAACGATTATGTTTATGAAGCCATGCAAAGGTACCCCGGCATCATTCAAGGAATGTGCTATGTAAACCCGGGTTATGCCAAGGAAGCGTGCTTGGAAATAGAGCGTTGTGTCAAGGAATTAGGATTCATCGGTGTGAAGCTTTATAATCAGTATTTCATTTCTGATCCTGCGGTACATAGTGTCATTGAAAAGTGTATCGAACTCGATATACCGATTCTAGAGCATGCCGGAAGAGATAATTCATTGCCGGTTTCCCAACCATTTATTTCCGACGGAACTCATTTTGCGAAAGCCGCTGAGAAATATCCGGAAGCCTTGTTTATTTACGCTCACATCGGTGGTGGTGGAGATTATCACTGGTCATTGAAAGCGATTGCCGATTATCCGAATGTATTCTTGGATATCAGCGGCAGTATCTATGACGAGGATTTGATTGAAGAAACCGTACGGAAGATGGGTGTAGAACGTGTTATGTTCGGTACAGACGGTTCTTTCAGCTCTTCAATGGGTAAATTGTTAGGCTGTAAATTGAGCGAAGCTGAAAAGATCGCAATATTAAATAATAAGCATATGGAAAGATATTTGGAGAGGGGGATGAAGAAATGATTATCGATCTGTGCGGATATCTGGGTCATTGGCCCTTTAGAAAAATCAATAACAATGACGCTCAAAGCTTTGTTAAGGTTATGGATGAATACAAAATCAATATGTCGGTGGTCTCATCGTTAAATGCCGTATTCTATAAAGACACAATGCAAGGTAATGAAGAAATCACCCAAGATATTAAGCCTTACTCCGACCGGTTGGTTGCCTTTTCAGTGATTAACCCGGCGTATCCCGCTTGGGAAAAGGATTTTGCCACCTGTATCGAAAAATTGGGTATGAAGGGTGTTATGATGTTTCCCTATTATCACCCCTACAGACTGACTGAAGCAAATGCCGTGAAACTGGCCAATCTGGCCGGTGAAGCGGGTGTCCCGGTTCATATTCCTGTATCCATCATTAACGTCAGACAAAGACATTGGATGGACACAAACGACGTATTGAATACCGGTGATTTTATCAGTTTGATCAAAAATGCACCTAATACTGACTTTATCGTCTCAAATGGTGCAACCAATGCAATTGCCTCCGCAGCCAAGGATGTTGATTCAAAACGCAAAGGCAAGGTGTATTACGATATTCAACGAGTAGAGGTGTTTAACCCTGCATTTGATTCTCTGATGAAAGCTGCAGGTCCGGAACAAATCGTTTTCGGAACCGGAAACCCGTTACAATACTTGGATACACAGTTCGTAAAATTGCAATATATGAATGTGACCGA
>CALCRE010000159.1 GCA_937894465.1 uncultured Clostridia bacterium | reverse complement strand
GCATTTCCTGATTTTAATAGTGTCTATTTTTTAGCTTGAAGTGTCGAAAACCCGTCCTGGATCCGGAAATCTATAGTTTATTAAAGTAAATTTTACATTGACTTATTTTGTATTTAGTATATAATAAAACTCAAGTTATAGAGGTGAACAAAATCGGGGTTGCAAAAGTCTAACGTTTGCAGCTAAGGCGAAGCGGTCATGTCCTTAATATCTTAAGCCTTTAAATATTTTCCCCTTAGAAGATGACCCGTCTTAATTTAGCCGTTTCGTAAATTATCCTCCTTAACCGAGAATTAAATTGCCTCTATAAAGATGAGTCGGACCCCCCTCCGACTCATTGTTTTTGGCTACCATATGTATTAAAGTAAGATGAAGAACAAGAAAGGCGACGGAATCCATGAAACAGTTAAGCTTATTAATCAAACCGGCTTCAGGAAATTGTAATCTACGGTGCAGCTATTGTTTTTATCACGACATCACTCATATCAGGGAATCAGGTAACTTTGGCATTATGTCCGAAGAGCTTTTAGATAAGATGGTTCAAAAAGCATTGTCCACTGAAGCGGATTCCGTGTTATTCGCATTCCAAGGAGGAGAACCTACACTAGCGGGACTTGATTTCTTTCAAAAAGTAATCAAATATGAAAAAAAATATAACGGCAAAGGCATTATGGTACATAACGCCATTCAAACAAACGGAACCTTAATCGATGCTCAATGGGCTGAGTTTTTTGCAGAAAATAAGTTTCTAACCGGTGTTTCATTGGACGGTCCGAAAGATATACACGACTTAAATCGAAAAGACAGCCGTCATTTCGGAAGCTTCAATGATGTTATGCGCGGTATTGACCTATTGGAAAAGTATAAGGTTGAGTATAATATACTAACCGTTGTAAGTAAAACGGTGGCTAAGCATATCCAAAAGATTTTCAATTTTTTTAAGAAGAACAACTTCCGATATTTGCAATTCATCCCCTGTCTTGATCCCTTGGAGGCCTTACCCGGTCAAAATATCTATTCGCTAACACCGGATTTATTCGAAGAATTCCTGATTCGTCTTTTTGACCTATATTACGTATCAGCTATAGAAAACAATTACATCAGCATTCGCTTCT
Source organism: uncultured Clostridia bacterium (assembly GCA_937894465.1). GTDB lineage: Bacteria > Bacillota > Clostridia > JAAYHZ01 > JAAYHZ01 > JAAYHZ01. Next base: position 9,444 of record CALCRE010000159.1, on the reverse strand, counting down.
TTGATAACCTTATTCAAATGCTCATGGGGCATCCGCCGGAGTCTTGCGGTATGTCCGGTATTTGTGTATGCCAATTCGTTGTAGAAGGTAACGGTAATGTTTACCCTTGCGACTTTTATTGTGTTGATCAATATTGTATGGGAAACATCAGGGATTTATCCATTGAAGAGTTGTTTAACACCCGACAAGCCCAAGATTTCATCAAAGAATCTTTTCATATAAACGATGCCTGTAAAAACTGCTCCTTCTATCAAATTTGCAGAGGTGGATGCAAACGCTATAGAGAACCCTTTGTACAAGAAAAACCGGGCTTGAATATTTACTGCGAATCATACAAATCCTTTTACAAGCAATGCCTGCCTCGTTTGCAACACTTGGCTCATTTGTTCAACAAAGCTTAAAATGTAAATTTATACTATAGAAAAGAGGTCTTTTCGTTTATGAAAATTGTTTTTATACGCCATGGTGAACCTGATTACACCGATGTGACACAAAAAGGGTTTATCGGCCATGGTCGAGATTTAGCGCATTTAACCAAAGTAGGAAAGGTACAAGCGCAAATAGCAGCGGGAAATCCGTTGTTAGACCGAGTTGAGCTTATTGTGTCCTTACCTTACACCAGAGCATTTCAAACTGCAGCGATCATTTCAAAGCATAGGAATGTGGACATTGAAGTTGAACTCGACTTACATGAATGGTTACCGGACTTGACTTTCTCTTTTTGTAATTATGATTATGTTAATCAATCCGTGAATCTGTGTATTGTTAACAAAGGACTTTGTCCGAAAGATTCATCAATCCAATATGAAGAGCTTTCAAGTGTTTTTTATCGAGCCAAAAAATGCCTTGAAAAATATTGCTCTTATAAAAAGATTGCCGTGGTTGCACACGGGATGTTAATGTGTCAGTTTGCAATTCCACAAGAATATCCTTACTGCAGCATGGCGGAAGTAGATTTCGACAAAACTTTTGAGTGGAGAGGTTGGATCGATCCGGTATAGGTGTTTATGAAAGAAATCGTTTTATGTGATAATGGTGAGTATCTACGAGTTGCGGATTTATGTGAAAAATACCGTGTGAATGTGAACATGGATGCATTTTATGATCCCGAATTCTATAGTAAGCATCCAGAGGAAATCGAAAAACAATTAAAAAGATATGAAGGCATTAGGGTTTGCTCTATGCACGGTCCTTTTGCCGACTTATGCTTTGGTAGTTATGACCGTCTTATTAAAGAAGCTACAAGAAATAGGTTCGAGTATGCTTATGACATATCTCAAAAATTAGGTTGTAAACACATTATTCTTCACCACGGTTATGTCCCCGGAACAAGCTATCCTCCAAACTGGATCAAAAGGGGCAAAATATTCTGGAACGAATTTTTAGAAAATAAAAGTGAAGATACAGTTTTTCATATTGAAAACTTGCTTGAGCATACACCCGAGATCATTTCTGAATTAGTATCAACGGTTAATGATGTCCGTCTGGATATATGTCTTGATGTAGGTCATGCTCATTGTAATTCAAAAACATCTGCTCTTGACTGGATTGTAAAACTCAATAAGCAAATCGGCTTTGTCCACATGCACAATAACCACGGACATAAAGACGAACACTTGGGATTTGAAAAAGGCACCTTAGATATTTTTGAAATTTGCAATGCTTTGGAAGAATATGCTCCAAACTCAATTTGGGGTATAGAAACCGATATAAATGATATGGAAAGCTCTATCATTTGGCTTAAAAACAATAACTTCCTTTACTTTTAATCACAAAAAAAAGGTTATTCCATTTTGGAATAACCTACAAGTAAAATATGTTTAAACAATTGCTTTGATTATATCAAATCGATTTTTCAGGTCTTTTTCAACCTTATTTTTCTTCCGTCGGATATAAATCCCGTTTTGTATAATGAGTATGCAATAATTCGTGGGATTTATGACCGCAAGGTTGACCTAAGAAATCCGCATACAGCTTCTGTACTGTGGGATTCTCATGGGATCTTCTGAGCACTGAAGCCTCATCTTCTTCATAGATGGCTTTTGCTCTTTCAGTCCTCAAATCAATTTCATTTCTGACTTTAGCAGGTTGAATGGGTTGTCCTCCGCCATTGACACATCCTCCGGGACATGCCATCACTTCGATGAAATGGTAATCCGCTTCGCCTGAACGAACTTTTTCCATCAATCTGCGAGCATTACCCAATCCGTGTGCTACAGCCGCTTTCAATACGATCCCTGTTTTGGGCAGATTCAAGGTTAATTCCTTAATACCCTCAACTCCTCTCGCATCGCAAATATTAATGTCTTCGAGTTCTTCACCTTCTAGGATAGCATAAGCCGTTCTAATGGCAGCTTCCATAACACCACCGGTTGCACCGAAGATTACACCGGCTCCCGTTGCATCGCCCATCGGATCATCGAAATGATCTTCACTTGCATCAACAAAGTTAATACCTGCTTCTTTGATCATTCTGGCCAATTCTCTTGTGGTGATCACTGCATCAACATCACGATGTCCGTCTACATTCATTTCGGGACGGTTGCTTTCAAATTTCTTAGCTGTGCAAGGCATTACCGATACAACAAAAATGTTATCCGGGTTGAGCCCCTCTTTTTCAGCATAATATGATTTAAGGATTGCTCCTAACATTTGGTGCGGTGACTTGCAGGTGGACAAGTTGTCCATCATATCCGGGAAATTGTGTTCACAGAACTTGATCCATCCGGGGCTACAAGAGGTGACCAAAGGCAATTTTCCGCCTTCTTTTATCCTGTTGATCAATTCTGTTCCCTCTTCCATAATGGTAAGGTCTGCAGCGGTATTCGTATCAAAAACCCTGTCAAAGCCAAGCTTCTTCAAGGAAGCGATCATGTTCTTGGTGGCCCTGGAACCGATAGGCATACCGAACTCTTCTCCTATGGCCGCTCTTACGGCAGGAGCGGTTTGAACGATCACATGGAGGTCATTGTTTGCCAAAGCGTCCCATACTTTTTGGATCTCATCCTTTTCACTCAATGCGCCTACAGGACATACATTAATACATTGACCGCAGTTAACACATGCGACATCATTTAATGAATAACCGAATGCAGGAGAAACAATGGTGTTATAACCACGTTCCATGGTATCGATTACAGCGACGCTTTGAACATTTTTACACATGGATACGCAACGTCTGCATAAAACGCATTTATTTGGATCTCTTGTGATGGAAGGTGAAAAGTTATCAATAGGCTTGCGATCTTCCGAAGCGCCCATAAATCGAATATCTCTGACATTCAATTGATCTGCCAAGCTTTGTAATTCACAGGTTTTGTTTCTTACACATTGCAAGCAGCTTCTGTCGTGATTGGACAGAATCAATTCCAATGTGACTTTTCTTGCATCTCTGATTTCCTTTGTGTTAGTCTTTACATTCAAACCTTCGGACACCGGATAAACACAAGCGGCTTGTAAGCTTCTAGCGCCTACATCTACAACACACATTCTGCATGCTCCGATTTCATTGATGTCCTTTAAATAACAAAGGGTAGGTATGTCAACCTTCGCTATTTTAGCGGCATCCAAAACGGTTGAATTCTCGGGTACCTGAACCTTGATACCATCTATAGTGACATTAATCATGTTCATATCTTAACCTCTCCTTCTTACCCTTTATAGATTGCAGCAAACTTACAAGTTTCCATACAAACACCACACTTGGTGCACATCGATTGATCGATCACGTAGGGTTTCTTTCTCTCGCCGCTAATAGCTTCTACCGGGCACTTCCTCGAACACAAACTGCATCCGATACATTTATCCGGATTTATTTTGTATTGTAACATGGCTTTACATACCCCTGCAGGGCACTTTTTATCATAAATATGAGCTTCATACTCATGTCTGAAATATCTCAAAGTACTCAAAACAGGATTCGGAGCCGTCTGACCCAGTCCGCACAAAGCAGACTTAGAAATGCTTTTCGCCAACTCCTCAAGCTTTTCGATATCACCGTCTTCTCCTTTTCCGTTTGTGATTTTCTCTAGAATTTCCAGCATACGCTTGGTTCCGATTCTGCAAGGAGGACATTTTCCGCATGATTCATCAACTGTAAATTCCAAGAAGAATTTAGCGATATCAACCATACAGTTATCTTCGTCCATAACGATCAATCCACCGGATCCCATCATGGAACCGATTCGTGCTAATGAATCGTAGTCAATGGGTGTATCCAAATGTTCAGCCGGAATACATCCGCCGGAAGGTCCTCCGGTTTGCGCAGCTTTAAATTTCTTTCCGTTGGGAATACCACCACCGATATCATAAACGATTTCACGTAATGTTGTTCCCATAGGAATTTCAACAAGGCCGGTGTTCATAATTTTACCGCCAACGGCAAAAACTTTGGTTCCTTTACTCTTTTCAGTACCAATGGTATTAAACCATTCAGGACCATGTGTAAAGATTACCGGTATGTTTGCATAGGTCTCAACATTGTTTAATATTGTGGGTTTTCCAAATAAGCCTTTTACAGCAGGGAAAGGAGGTCTGACTCTAGGCTCGCCTCTCTTGCCTTCTATGGAGGTCATTAAAGCGGTTTCTTCACCGCAAACAAATGCTCCTGCTCCTAACCTTATTTCAAGTGAAAAAGAAAAATCAGTATCAAAAATCCGATCACCGATCAAACCATATTCTTTTGCTTGCTTGATGGCAATATTCAAACGTTGAACTGCAATGGGATATTCGGCACGTATGTATATGAAACCGTGATTTGCACCGATGGCATAACCGGCAATGGTCATCGCCTCGATTACCGAGTGAGGATCCCCCTCCAATATGCTTCTGTCCATGAAAGCACCGGGGTCGCCTTCGTCAGCGTTACAACAAACATATTTAATATCACCTTTTGAATTGGCAGCAAATTGCCATTTCCTACCTGCCGGGAATCCTGCACCGCCTCTTCCCCTTAGACCGGAGGCTGTAACCACATCAATAGCTTGTTGCGGTGTCATTTCGGTTAATACTTTTGCAAGCGCTACATATCCGTCTCTGGCAATATATTCGTCAATGCTCTCGGGATTGATCACTCCGCAGTTTCTCAATGCAATCCTCTTTTGGCGGCTGAAAAAGTCAACATCATCCAAGGATTGGCTGATGGCTTCAGCATCATGATGTCCTGCCAACAATCTGCTGACGGTTCTTCCCTTGACCAAATGTTCTTCAACAATTTCTTTTACATCTTCCGGAGCAACTCTTACATACATGGTGCCTTCCGGATATATTACAACAATGGGTCCTTCGGCGCACAAACCGAAGCAACCGGTTTTAATCACTTTAACTTCATCATCAATATGATTATCCTTTATGTGTTTCTCAAATTCATCAATGATCTGTAATGATTTTGATGATGTACAACCTGTACCTGCACAACATAACACATGAGCTCTGAAAATCTGCATCATAACCCCTCCATTTCGTTATCCGACAATCCCTTATTTTGTTTGATTCTCGGCTGCACCGATGGTCAAGTCAGTGCATACGTTTCCGTTGACAATATGCTCCGCTACAACCCGCTTTGCTTTGTTTTCATCCATCTTGACATAAGTTGTCTTTTGTCCGTCAGCTGAAAACACTTCAACGATGGGTTCAAGTCTGCATACCCCGATGCATCCGGTCATCGTAACCGGTACATCAGCTTTATTTCGCAATTTCAATTCATCTATCAACGTTCTCATGACAGGGCGGGCTCCTGCAGCAATACCGCACGTTGCCATGCCCACAACGATTCTATAACCGTCGCTGTTTTCCCGTTTTGCCATTTGATCGCGCATTCTGTTTCTAATCTGTTCCAATTCCTGTATTGACTTCATTTAAAACTCCTCCAAAAACAGTATGTATTCCTTCATTTACATTTTCCGTAATCCAATCCATGACTTCCGATCCGGTGATACTGACACCATCCAATATATTTTTAACCTCTTTGGTATCGAATTGATAAATACCCTTGTCGCTTTCAAGTTTCAAAATATAGTCGGTGTCCGGGTCGGAGATAATCAATGATGTCATAGTGTCGGTTAAATTCCCCAATGGTTGCCTGTCGATACTGTCAATCTTGAACCCGCCGTTTATAGTAGTGCCGGAATCTATTACCGAATAAATCTCGAATGCCCCTTCACATTGCTCTGCCGCCGCTTTAAACAACGGAATACCTAAACCTACCCGTCGGGTTTTCCTTGAAGTCGCAAAAGGGCTTTCCACACTTTTTACAGTGTCCGCATCCATGCCTTTTCCATTGTCCGATATCGATATAACTAAAAATAAACCTTTTTGACAAATCGATATTAATATGGTTGTTGCTTGTGCAGCAATGGAATTACGCACCAAATCCAATATATGCAAAGACAACTCTTGCATATGGATTAATCAACCTTTTCCTTGTATTTTTGAATAATACCTTTGATGTCAGAAGGAACCAAACGTCCGTAAACATCCTCATTGATCATTATGACCGGAGCCAAACCGCATGCACCGATACATCTGCACGCATCTAAAGAAAACTTACCGTCCTCCGAGCACTTGCCTACGTCAATACCCAACTCTTTTTCGATTTCTTCCAAAATTGCTCCTGCGCCTTTTACATAGCATGCCGTACCCAGACACACTTGTACTTTGTATGCACCTTTAGGGTATAAAGAAAACTGAGTATAGAATGTAACAACTCCATAGACCTCCGCTAAAGGAACATTCAAACCGTTTGCAATCTTGGTCTGAACGGAAAGGGGCAAATATCCGTAAACATCTTGGACTTCATGTAGAACCGGAATTAATGCACCTTCTAGATCCTTGTACTTTTCAATAATCTCCTGAAGCTTTTTTTCTTTTGTGTCAGAGCATGTGCAACCGCAATTACCCATATGTTACCTCCAAAAATTCTTGATTTGCAATTCATCCTTTGCCTACATATCTCGTAACAAAATTGTAGGCAGATTTGCTAATGAATTAACAAATGGCCGCCCAAAAAAATTATAAGATCACTTTGATAATTAATTACTTAATTATCTTTAATAGTATTGTTAAGCATTTAACAATATCTTTTAATATTATACCATTTTACACCCGAAAATGCAATAAACATTTCACAAGTTTCCGCTTTTTTGTATGCAAGATTTTGTATACAGTATTATATTCTATTGTATTCTATGTTGGAACACAAATCATATACCTTGAAGGACAGACCGAACCGATAACTCCTCAGCGTGTACGAAACACTCTCTTTCCAACACATCCCATAAGAAATGAGCATCGGACGCTTTGTATCTTTTGTATTTTTTACATCGGGGGTTTTTAGTCAAGAAAGCTTGTTCATCACAGTTTTTCGAAAGTTCGATCACCCGAATGTCCGGTGTTATCGGAATCGCTCCTAGAATTGATATCAATCCGTTGGCCGGGCGGTCAACATGAGCCGGAATAAAGAGTCCGTTCCTTTCTCTTACCAATTCATATAGCGTGTCGATATCAATGTCCGTTGCCACTGCCAACAGATCCGACACAGAATCCGTAATTTCATCATGATGGTTCATTATCAATTGACGGCCGAATATATTCTCATTCAAAGGTATTTTTAACCGTCGTTCATCAATGATCTCTTGCATTGAGCGGGCATCTTCAAGTGTTTCAAACAAGCAGACAATATGTACTTCCTCGACAGTTTCCACTTCAATGCCGGGTATGACAATCAAATTCTTATCTTTCGCACACATCATAACTGCTTCTGCATTCAAACAGCTGTTGTGATCAGTAATCGCAATGGCATCCAACTCTTTCAGACAAGCCATATTCACAATGTTATTCGGAGTCATGTCTTCATGACCGCAAGGAGATAGCACAGTGTGAATATGCAAGTCCACCGCTATTTCCATATCATCAACCCAATATACCGATGCAAATACGACAAACTTCGTAAGCAGTGCAATCAGCGGAAAGAATTGCTATATTCTCTTCAATTGCTTTTTCAATAACAGGTTCCGGAACATCGATCCCCTCCGGAATGATGATCACCGGTAATTCGTTTAAAGCCGCTACTGCTAAAATGTTCATGTGCGTATGGATTGTAACCCAAGCCGAACCGAATTGTGCTCCGCTCATAACACGGCTTAACAGATCTCCTATATAAACATTATCGATATCTTTGTTCATTCCGGATTCACCGGTTAAAACAACAAAGGGGCTTTTATCAATAAACTCTTTTACTCGCATTTTTTCTTTCCTTTCAGCTGCTTTATTTCTTGTTCCAGCTTTTTCACCTTATCTCGCAATTCTACAATACAATCGGCTTTGATGGATGTGCCTCTGACAATATCTTCAGCCAGTGCTCGACAGCCCGGAGCACCACAAGCTCCACAGTCTAGTCCCGGTAGACTTTCCGTGATCTCCTCGAGCTTTTCTAACATTTCCATGGCTACTCCGAAGTCGTCATCCAACTTTAGTATAGGTTTGTATTGAATATCTTTGGTCCACACATACTTGTTCAATTCTTCCTCCGGTATTTCCATCCGGGTTTTTTTTGGTTGTTGATTATCTGCTTTGTTTCGTAATATGGTTTTGGCTACATAGGGATTCTCCACAGTAAGAGGGCCGCCTAAGCATCCCCCGGTACATGCTAAGGCTTCAATAAATTCCACTCCGTGTAATTCCTCGTTTTCAATCTTTTCAAATATATCAATCACATGATGAATTCCGTCTACCGCCAAAGTCTTATGCTTTTGGATCCCTGAGGACTCTCCTCCGGTATCCGCCCATATAATACCTTGAAAACCGGCCAGCTCCTTGTCGTATTCAGATTCATCCGCTTGTTTGCATGCTTCCAGCAAATTTTTATAAATATCGCTGATCGCAATCACCCCGTCTACTCTCGAGGTAGTTTTTTCATAAGGTGCTTTTACATTGGTTACTTTGGCAGCACACGGAGATATGAAGAAAACACCGATGTCCTTTTCCGGAAGACCGGTTTTCTCCATGGCTTGTTGAACCGCCATAGCGGCGCTGACTTCCATGGGAGACTCTATTTTGACGATACGATCGATCAAGTCCGGGAATCGGACTTGAATCAGTTTCACAACGGCAGGACACGCTGAAGAGATAAGAGGATAAGTATGTCCCGGCTTATCTAACAGCATATTTGTGGCGTATGTAACCAATTCCGCACCTTTTGCCACCTCATAGATCATGTCAAATCCAAGTTTCAAAAGACCTGCTAAAATCCTTCTGCGACTATAATCATACTGACCATACAAGGAAGGAGCAGGTAATGCGATTTTGTATTTAAAATTATTAATATTTTCGAGCTTATCAGCCACCGCTTGCTTTGCATGATAGGGGCAAACACGGATGCACTCCCCACAATCAATACATCGCTCCTTGATGATGATAGCCTTTGATCCTCTGACGCGAATGGCTTCT
>CALCRE010000158.1 GCA_937894465.1 uncultured Clostridia bacterium | reverse complement strand
TAGTGTCAAGAATGAAAAATGTCTACGCTAAAATTTTGCGGAATTCAGGTTATATAATCCACCTTGACGAAATACAAGGAATATCCAAAAAAGGACTGTTGATTGAAAATTAGCGCTTCAGCTTTATAAATGTTCAAATCTTTTCCCTGCTCCTTCTAGGATGACTTTAAGTGCTCAGAGCTTGAAATTTCTTCACCGGTGTTTTTACCAAATAAAAAGGCATAACCATTGTGGTTTCGAGCTGATTCATTCAAGTATTCATCAATGGTCGAAAGCAGCATATGGGTTCCGAGAACACCTTCTAATTTTCCTTCCTGATCATTAACAGGCTGTACGGCGGATATACAAAGGCTTTCTCTCATCACATGCTTGTTATACCTAACCTATGGAGTAATACCATGTATTCCAATCCGTTTCAGCGTCAATTTTGATTATTTCCAATTCAACGGACTCATTTCTTGCAGCACCATAATATTCTCCATTGTTATTGCCATATCTTCTGTTTGTTACCTATAAATGAGTAGCCTGTATCTAATGGATTTTCCCTTTTTGATGTCCTTCGCCGTCACGCTCAAAACTTTACTTCTTTTTGGTGAATGCCGGATGATAAAAAGTCCTTCAGATTATTTAAAGGATTTTTTTTGTGGTTCCTTTTTTACAAAGCAATGGTGATACCGGTGGCCTCCAAAAAATCGGCTTTGATTAAGTTTTTCACTTCATCGGATGTTTTTACATCTTTCACCTTCATGCTGTTCTCTCCGGGAAGAAAAGAAATCTTACCGAATTCCTCCACACTGTATCGGGCTAATAATTGCCTTGCCAAGGCATTGAGTTCGAAGTTATTGGCCATGGAGTTAATTGTGATCTCCCATCCGGTGGTTTCAGCCAACTTACGGATTTGCTCTTCATACCGCTTACCGATTTGCCCGGTGATAAAGGACAATTCAATATATTTTTGACTTCCGTTTTTCTTAATGCTTTTTCTATAAATCTGATGATCCTTATCTTTAAAGTACAAGTCGATCAACTTGAAGGCTTCGTTTTGCTCCATCGGCTGCCCGGGTTGTCCCAAGTCTTGCCGGTTTATAAACACAGCCTTCTCCTTTTCCAATTTCAAAGTCATTCCGGTCAACTCATAAAACCGATTTGCAATGGATTCTTCTTGCATCAATTCACTGACCTTCACCACAAACGAATCGGTGTCATGATAATAGGATACTTTTCCCGGAATCAACCGGTGTATATCCAGCAATTCCGTAATCAGCATCTTAGCCGCATTGACATTGCAATAATCATTGATTTCCACCGACCAGCCGGTTTTTTGTTCAAATTCATCAATCAAGAGAGTGTATTTAGCTTTAACCATCAGCGGATAATTAAAATTAAGGATCGCCATCTTTTCATCAAATCTGGCACCGGTTTTGTATAAGCCGGTTTCCTTGGGAAAATGCTCATTAGCATAGCTCAACATTTCATTGATTTCCATCACACCGCTGTCTTTAGTTTCAACGATTTCATCATCTGTTGCAGGATGGAATATATAGGTTCTTTTGTAGTCATGCTTAAAATAGACAGACTGATTTAATAATCGGTTCAGACATTTCAATTGCTCTTGATTAAAATCAGTTCCATGCCACAGCTCGAATAATTCTTCAACTGTATAGCCTTTTTTAACATCAAGTTTATTGACAATATATTGTCTTAAATCCTGAAGTTTTTCCGAGGTCAATTCATCATGCCTCCCCATGGAAACAAGTTTTTCTCTTTGTAACTGTTTTCTGGGATTGCGGATATTCATTTCAAATACTTCATTGTTGGAAGGCACCTCTATTTGCGCATACATTTCTTTTGCAACGTCGCTTGCTAAACCTGCGATGACTTTTGCTTCCCCATGGTTGAAAAAGATCCTTCTTGGCGCCATATTGGTAACCAATGATGTAATTTGGGATTTGTCTGCGTGGGCAGATAATCCGTATTTACCAATACCACATTTGACGTTGTAGCTTACACCGTCTAATGTAAACAGCTTTTCTTCCGATTCATCGTCAGCCAATGCCAAGAGGTTTCTCCCCGGTGCTTCTTCATCCTGATATCCGGTAATGGCAATAAAGCTGTTTTCTTGTGAAAACAAATGCTTGGCATATTCCTGGCTGGGACCTCCGGTTAACATCCCTGAGCTGGAAATGATACAACAAGGTTCGGAAGATTCCATGATTTTCTTTCTCATAGCATGGTCGGAAACCTTGACGACACAATCATCCGTAAATATATGATTGCCTTTTAAAAGCTTCTTCATATGAGTATTTCGTAAATAGTTGGGGTGATTTTCATAGATGGTGCAAACATCCTTTACCATTCCGTCGATATACACCGGAAACTCCGGAAGTTCCTTTTTACTAATGGCTCTCTTTAGAATAAGGATGACCTCTTGGGCTCTACCTAAAGCAAACGCCGGAATCAATATCTTCCCCTTTTCCTCTATGACCTTTCTTACTGTGTCAACAAGGCGCTTTTCTTCCCCTTGGCGATTGGAATGAAGCCTGTCACCGTATGTGGACTCGAAAACAGCAACATCCGGTCTTAATTTGGGGATGGCTGCACCTTCTACAGTCAACTGAGGTGTAATGGAAAAGTCTCCACTATAAAAGAAAGATCCCTCATCCGATGTCAAATAGATGGAAGAGGCACCTAATATATGGCCTGCACTAAAAAAGGTTGCTTTTATATGATCTAAAATGGAAATAGCATTATTGGGATTGAAGCATAAGATCCGATCCAGCATGGTTTTAACATGAACTTCAGAAAAAATAGGTATTTCCGCTTCTTGTTTCTCCATGATCTTTAAGCTGTCAAAAAGCAATAAGCGAATCAAGTCCTTTGTGGCGAGTGTGCAATAAATAGGTGCATCAGGATATTCTCGGCTGATGACAGGCAAAGCGCCGATATGATCCATATGAGCATGACTGATCAATATCCCGTCAATTCCTCCGTTTTCTTGTATGACACGAAAGTCCGGTAAATTGTCTTTTGATTTAGTCATTCGCATCCCGCAATCCAAAAGAAATTTCTTGCCGTCCAATTCAAGGAATAGACAGCTTGCTCCGACTTCTTCCGCTCCACCACAAAACATCAACTTCATGCTTTTCCCCTTTCTTGCAAAGTAAATTACCCACATATACTTTATTCCGGTGGGTATTTATTATTATAGCATAAATCACATCAGCATTATAAAACAGTGTATTAGTTTCAAACCCGTCCCCAAAAAGATACTATTAAAAACGGCCTTTCTGTGATATGATAAAAATAATTAAATAACGGAGAATTAACAACCAATGTCAAATACATACAAATGGTCTAGCATAAAAAAGGTCATCATTTTCTTGCTTGTTGTTTTTGTTTTGCTTCTTTGCACATCCTGCAATACAGATGAATTCATCGGATCCTTGACCGATATGTTTATCTCCCGTTTATGGACAGAAGGACAATACGAACTAGCCATGAAAAAAAATAATGAGATGCTTTCCAAGTATCCGAAAAGCATTACATTATTGAATAACAAAGCCTATATGTTAATGGAATTCGAAGAGTACGAAGCAGCTTTGACAGCATTGGACCGGGTGTTAGAAGTAGACAAGGACAACGATATCGCCCTGAATAACAAGGCATGGACACTGGTCATGCTCCAACGGTCGGAAGAAGCTCTTGGTGTTTTAGAGCTTTCTTTTCTATTCGGTCATCACGGCTATACTGAATACAATACACAAGGAAATGCTTATCTGGAACTAGACCGATTTGATGAAGCCATAGAAAGTTATGACAAGGCACTAAGCATCAATCCGAAATTTGCAAGTGCTTCGTACGGAAAAGGTGCTGCATATTATGAACAAACCTTATACACCCAAGCAGCTGTGGAGTTCGAAAAATACGTGGATTTAAATCCCTCAGATCTCAATGGTTATGACTATTTAGGTTATTCCTATTACTACGGTTCGGAATATCAAAAGGCATTGGATGTAGCAGAAATTATGATCCAAAAATTTCCTAAAGCGATTCTAGGTTATCTCCTTAAAACCGACTGCCTGATTGATTTAAAGCAGCAACCCACCGCCATAACCGTTCTGGAAAACATCAAAGATCGTTTTAATGACCCCGCGGACGCTGAAAACATTTACAACCGATTAGGTGACCTTTATTACAATACATTGGACTATGGAAAGTCCACCGAGGCATACATAAAATGTTTGGAGCTATTCCCGGACTCCCTTTTTTACATGGTACAAATCGGATACAATTACTTGGAATTAAATAACCAGACAAAATTACAGGAAACCATTGAAACTACTCTGTCCATGGATCCCGGGTACGGTGAAATCTATAATTTAAAGGGCTTGAATCTGGCATATCAAACCTATTACAAGGCTTCCATACCGGAGTTTGAAAAAGCGTTGGAATTAGGAGCTGATCAAAACGACACCGCTTTAAATAAAGCATGGGCGTTATTCATGTCAAAACAGCTGACAAAGTGCTTTGACTTTTGCATGGAACAAGTCGAACAATCGGCGCTGCCATTGGATTTTTATCTATACGCAGCCTATTGTAAAGAGTATCTATTTGAATTGGATGATGCTGCTACCTTGTATCTAAAAGCGTTAGAGCTCTCTCCTGATAATGAAACCATCCTCTCATCTTTATCCTCCGTTTATTTCGAACAGCAAGACATAAAAAAGAGTTTGGAATACGCAAACAAAACATTGGCGGTCAATCCGGACAATATTACAGCTACATACCTTTCGGACTTGATTCAAGGTTATTCAAATCCTCTGTCACAACAAACAGCCGAATTTTTTATGAAAAACTACTTGTATGCAGACCAAATAGAGGACTTTACCGTTTTGTGCAAATCCTTTGCTGGAAAAAAACATTCCGACAGTGAGGATGTAGCCCGCTTTATTGATAATACCAAGTTGGAACAAGATTGGTACACTTATGTGATTACCGATTCAACTTTTGCGGATCAATTTGATTACATGGTCACAGTGGATGTGATCACGGAAAATATAGAAAATGTCTATTATTATAAGTTCCGTGACTTCTCATACACTATAGGATATGATTTCATCCGATTCGCCAATGACATCCCAAACCCGGAAGATTCGGTTCTGATTGTGGATTTGAGAGACAACGGAGGCGGATTGATCCAAGGTGCCGTAGATATGTTAGATTGTCTTTTAGGCAATTATGTAGTTTGTACCACCATCGATCGGGACGGATATACCGAAAATTATTATTCCGATGCCGATCAAATCGAATTTAAGCACATCTATCTATTCGTAAATGACAACACCGCAAGTGCATCCGAGTTGTTTACACTAGGTTTGAAAAGGTATAAGAACCAAGTCACTGTCATCGGTGCACCAACTGTAGGAAAAGGCGTGGGACAAATGATATATATGGATATACAGAATGAGCTGGCTTTGGTAACCGTCAACTTCTATTGGAATGTCAAGGAAGAAAATATCAATCAAAAGCCCATCCTTCCGGATATTTACCATGACAACTTACATACACTGAAAGGTCCAAATGCGGATGCCGTGATCCAATTGTATGAAAAATATCATTAAATTAAACTATGTTCGCAACCTAAGTCAAGAAACCTAAATCATTGCCATGCTAAAATGTTTTTAGGAGGTGAAAAACCGAATGGACATCAATACAACACCAAATCAAGATCAAATCAATGCCGTTATGCAAATGCAAGAATATATCACTGAGCATATCCAAGAGCCGATAACACAATTTCAATTGGCCAAGGTTGCCGGATACTCGGAATATTATGCAGCAAGCATATTTAAAAGGCTTACAGGCAAACCCCCATTTGAATACATCAGGCAACTTAGACTTTCTCATGCTGCAATGGTACTTCGTGATGAGCAAAAAAGAGTCATTGATGTAGCCTTTGATTATGTGTTTGACTCCCACGAAGGATTCACCAGAGCATTTGCTAAAGAGTTTGGTGTCACACCAAAAAAGTATGCCAAAAGTCCAAAACCAATCAAGCTTTTTATACCGTCCAATGTTCGGGATTTCTACTTACTAAAACAAGGAAAAGAGGATAAGAATATGAGCGATGTACCAAGTGCAATTTTTGTACAGATCGTTGATCGTCCGGCAAGGAAGGTCATCTTGAAAAGAGGCAAAACCGCTACTCACTATTTTGAGTATTGCGAAGAAGTTGGCTGCGATATATGGGGCATTTTGTGTAGCATCAAAGGTGCTTTGTATGAGCCTGTGGGCATGTGGATGCCGGATCAACTCCGTCCTGAGGGAACCTCCATTTATACACAAGGTGTTGAAGTACCCCTTGACTGGGCGGGAGAGATTCCGGAGGGGTTTGAGATCATGGAATTGTCTCCTTGTAAAATGCTGATGTTTCAAGGACCGCCATATGACGATGAAAATTTCATGGATGCAATTGACCAGTTGTGGGAACAAACAGCAAATTACAATCCCGAAATTTACGGCTATGAATGGGATGACGCTATTGCTCCTAAGATACAGCTTTCTCCTATGGGATATCGAGGATACATTGAAGGCAGACCGGTCAGACCGATCCGGAACAAATAATAAGAGAACAAAGAAGGCGCTATCCTGAGATAGAGCCTTCTTTTATTACAAAAAATAAAAAAGCTTAAAAATGTCATATCATCTACTTTTCGGTCACAAGAAAACAGTAAGAGCTTTATTTAAGCTCTGTTATTTAAGTTTCCAATCTCGAAAAACAGATTAATTGATCGTCCTTTCACCTTTATCATTTGATAAAATTACCGAATCATATTTCTCAATCGATGTCAACCACCATTAAATCGGATGTAAACTTTAAAAATAGATTGCGTTTCATTGCAGAAGACTTATGGTACAATATTTTTAAAGAATTATAAGTTTTTATAAGGGGATGTGTTTATGGAGTTAAAAGGGAAATGGAAGCTATACTATTTCATTGACGGAAGTATAAAAATTAATAGTATGGAAGATCTAAAAAATAGCGGTATAGCTTGTGTCCCGGCTACAGTACCCGGTAATGTTGAACTGGATTTATCAGCTGCCGGTGTCCTTCCGAGAGACCTTTTTAAAGGCAACAACATCAGGGAAACAGAGCGATATGAGATCTATGAGTGGTGGTATGAAACAACTTTCATTGCGGAAAAACCGAGTGAATTATATGATGTTTATCTTCATTTTGCCGCCGTTGATTGCTTTGCCGACTATTATCTCAACGGCATAAAAATCGGCCATAGTGAAAATATGTTCTTACCCAATGACTTTATGGTCGGCGATCAGCTTCTATATGACCAAGTAAATACACTTCATGTAAATATTAAGTCCCCTGTCATTGAAGAAAGTAAAATTGAACCGGATGTTAGCACAATATCAACTTCATGGAATCGTTCTTCTAAGTCGTCAAATGTCCGCAAAGCTCCGCACAGCTACGGTTGGGACATCATGCCACGTGCCTTGAGCGCCGGGATTTGGAGAAATGTCGAATTACAGTACAAGCCTAAATACAGGTTCACACAGCTTTTTTTCGTGACAAAATCAATTACCGGAAATTGTGCACATGTAACGCTTTGTTATGACACCGTTTTACCTATTGAGTGCCTTAACGGTAATTCCACCCTTATAATCGATGCAGAATGCGGTGATTCAAAACATCATTCCGAGCACACAATCACATTTAAAAGTGGTAAGTTGGATTTCTGCATTGATAATGCGAAGTTATGGTGGCCGAAAAATTATGGCGAACCCAATTTGTATAACTTCAAGGTTACGATTGTCCGCAAAAGCAAATTAATTTGTGAGGGCTCACAAAGAACCGGTCTTCGTATTGCTAAGTTACATCATTCAGACATAACCGATGGTATTAACGGATGCTTCCATTTTGAAGTAAACGGCGTAAGAATAATGGCGGTTGGCTCAAATTGGGTTCCGCTTGATGCTTTTCACAGTCGTGATGCACAACGGTATGAAAAGGCATTCGAATTACTGAATGATGTTGGATGCAATATTGTTCGCTGCTGGGGTGGCAACGTTTATGAAGAAGAAAAGTTTTTTAATTCGTGCGATGAATCCGGAATAATGGTATGGCAGGATTTTGCAATGGCATGCCGCTCATATCCGCAAACGGATCGGTTTTTTAATATCATACGCAATGAAGCCGAAACAATTGTTAAGCTTTACCGCCATCACCCGTCCATTGTACTTTGGTCCGGCGATAATGAAATCGATGAGGTCTACAGTTATTCAGGACTTAATCCAAAAGAAAATTCAATAACAAGAAGAGTATTGCCTGATGTTATAAAACGTTTGGACTTCAGCAGGAGTTACATCCCATCTTCACCCTATATTTCTGAAAAAGCTTTTTCTATGGGCGATGTGAATCAAGGTGGAAAAATTCTTCCCGAAGATCATCTTTGGGGGCCGAGAGATTATTACAAAAGCGGTTTTTATACTGGTTCCAATGCACATTTTGTTAGTGAAATAGGATATCATGGGTGTCCTGCAAGGTGTTCCATAGAAAAATTTATTGATAAAGAATACCTTTGGCCATATAAAGATAATGAGCAATGGGATTTACATTCAAGTGATCAGAACAATAGCAATAATCGGATCATGCTTATGGAAAAACAAGTACGAGAACTGTTTGGCGACATACCGACAGATATGGATGATTATATTTTAGCATCCCAAATTTCGCAGGCAGAAGCAAAAAAGTTCTTTATCGAGCGCATTCGTTCAGACATGAAGAATAAGGGGGGTGTAATCTGGTGGAATCTTCTGGACGGTTGGCCGCAGATGTCAGATGCTGTTGTTGATTACTACTTTGAAAAGAAGCTTGCCTATTATTATATAAAGCGATCAAGTCAACCCTTTATTTTTATGTTGGATGAAATGGAAGCGTGGGGGCATGTTCTTACCGCCGCAAACAGTACACCTCATACTGTAAGGGGCAAAGTAAGTGTTACCGATGTAGGCACAGGCAGGATTTTCCTTGAAAAAGATTTTGAGGTTGAACCAAACAGCAACAAGAGATTTAATAAAATTCCCCTGATGTATTCAGACAAGGGAAT
Organism: uncultured Clostridia bacterium; assembly: GCA_937894465.1. GTDB lineage: Bacteria > Bacillota > Clostridia > JAAYHZ01 > JAAYHZ01 > JAAYHZ01. Next base: position 2,735 of record CALCRE010000158.1, on the reverse strand, counting down.
GTTGCTTATTAAATGGTTTGTAGACAGTAAAGAATACATGAATACTTATTTGTACGGTTCTCCTAAGTTCGACTTAAAGGAATATAAAAAATGGCTTGCAAAGATCAACAACTGAAATAACCATAGTCGTTCTGATTACACGCATAAATTGCCCCTAAGATAGAAGTTAACCATTTACATACTGTTTCTTTCTTATTTCTCAGGAACGACGGGATACAGTTGAATCATGTTGCCTCCGTCCACACAGAGCTCGGCACCTGTTGTGTTGCGGGCGTACACGGCGAAGTACCACACTGCGTCGGCAATGTCGGAAAATTCCGCGATATCGTGCAGAGGCGTATAATTGGAAAGTGCGTAGCGACAGTTGTTGTAATTGTTCTCCCAGCGGTCCGTCTTGATCATACCTGGTAAAACCGCATTGACACGTATGTTGTATCCACCGAGGTCGAGAGCCAATGCACGCATCATGCCAAGCTGCCCCGCTTTAGACGTGCTGTACGCGATACGGTCGGGAATAGCACGGTAGGCAGTGTTGGAATTGATAAAAACGATAGAGCCATCGCGGCATTTCTTCATGCGGCGAGCGCAGCTCTCGATGATGTAATAGTTTGCTACGATATTGGTGTTAATGACGCTGATGAAATCGGATAACGGATTCTTGAAAATCTGCTGATGAATGCCGAGATTAGCGGCGCATAGAACAAGACAATCAACATTGACCTTTTTCTCCTCAAGTTCGTCGAAAATGGCCGTAATGCGAGACTCATTGACGGTGTTGTCGGGCAAAACCATTTCCAGACCGTAACTCATGATCGTAACACCGGGATAAGCGGCACGCAGCTTGGCAGCAGCCACCAAGGCAGTATCCTCACGTCGGCTGGTAATGATGACATTCCATCCCTCCGAGGCGAATTTTTGTGCGATGCCAAAACCCGTATTGACGGCGGCACCCGTGATAAACACAGTTTTCATGTCAAAAGTCCTCCTTTTTTCTCTCACCGAAGTAAAACGCATTTTCAGGCGGACGTATGTCGGTCAACGCACCTGTATAGTGGCGAAGATTATGCTCGACGTAGGGGTGACGCAAACATTCCGCCTCATTGAGTTCAATGCCGAGACCGGGACGATCGCCAATTATGATGCAACCGTTCTCATAGACGAGATTTTCATCGGTGACAGCACTGCGATAAACCACATCGCTATACATTATTTCAAGAATGCAGAAATTAGGGCAGCAGGCTGCAAGTTGTAAGGTGGCCGCGTTAGCGACGGGGCCGGAGGGATTATGCGGCGCAAAGGGAATGTAGTTTACCTCAGCGATAGCAGCGATCTTCTTCAGTTCCATAATACCGCCTGCATGAGAAACGTCCGGTTGGATATAGTCAGCGGCACGGAGGTGGAAAAGCTCATTGTAATCATACCGTGTGTATAGGCGCTCACCGGCGGAAATAGCAACTGGTGACTTCTCCCGCACGGCTTTCAAAGCCTCGAGATTGTTGGGAGGAACAGGTTCTTCTAGGAACATCGGCTTGAAGGGTGCTACCTCTTGTGCGATCTTGATGGCGGTAGGCACATCAAAACGGCCGTGCGCTTCGATCAGCAGATCGACCTTGTCACCGACAGCTTCCCGAACTGCAGCAATGCAGCAAATAGCTTTGTCGAGATCTCTGTTTGAGATCTGCAAATAGCTTTTGCCAAAGGGATCCCATTTCATGGCCGTGATACCGCGATCAACAACGCTTCGCGCTTTCTCGGCAAATTCCTTCGGTTCGCAGGCACCGGAGAACCAACCGTTGACGTAAATGCGGCAATCCTCATTGACTTTGCCGCCGAGAAGCTGATACACCGGCACCCCGAGATGCTTACCGAGGATATCCCAAAGAGCCGTTTCCACAGCGGAAAGCGCGCTCATCAGCACTACACCGCCGCGCCAGTAGGCATCGCGATAAATATCATGATAATGCTTCTCAATCTGCGTCGGATCCTTGCCGATCAGGTAGCTGCGGATATGCTCAACGGCACCGATCAACGCTTTTTCCTTGTACTCAAGGGTTCCCTCTCCCACGCCGGTGATACCCGCATCAGTATACACTTTGACAAATACCCAGTTGGTGCGGAAGCAATCAACAACGAATGTTTTGATATCGGTCACTTTCATAATATAAATTCCTTTCTGTCCGGATGAAGAGTTCATCCTTATGATAAGAATAAATCCTATCTGCATCATACAACATTTCCATTCATTTTTTCCTTATTTTCACCTCCAACTTTAACTTATTCCACGGTCCCCTTTACGTTGAGTTTATACCGGTATATTTACCGGCATCAATAGAACACATGGATGCAAAATTAAAGTAAAAATAAAAAAGGATTTAAGTTTAAACATCATCCAAAGTAGGGTACACCTTTTCTTTTATTAAGTATCGGATGTTCAAAATTAATAAGTCTGCTTAAAAGATGCTCAAAAGATTAAAATTCAAGATATGTGATTTGACTTGACGTTATGGGACTTAGTTGTTAAAATGGAATTAAAATTTTTTGAGATGCAAAACTTAAAAAACCATTTGATAAAAAAACAATGAACAGGGACAGTCCATATCCCGAAAGGCAAACTGTTGGTATGGTGCTCCGAAGGAAGCCTTTTATGGACATGTCAACTACCCACCACCTAAAGGTAGTAGGCTTGCAAAAGCCCTAGTTGACTAGCCTAAGTCTTAACTGACTACGTTACTCAA
>CALCRE010000157.1 GCA_937894465.1 uncultured Clostridia bacterium | reverse complement strand
TACATATTAACGGAAATAGTGTCGATTTTATTTAATTTGATTCTTCACAACTGAAGTTCAAATAAATCATTTGACTTATGTCTTCGCATTGTGTTAATATGTTTCAGTGCCGCACTATAAAGGCTTGTAAATGCATGTAAAAATGCTGCCCGACTAGGCGAGTTCCGATTTAGGAGGTAAGAACATAAGTGTTTGCAATTATTGAAACAGGTGGAAAGCAGTACAAAGTACAGCAAGACGACGTTGAGTTCATTGAAAAACTTGACGCTGAAGAAGGTGAGTATGTATTCGATAAGGTTTTGGCTTTGTCGGACGATACCAATACAGTATGGGGAACTCCATATATCCAGGGAGCATCTGTGAAGGCAACTGTTCTTGGTCATGGAAAAGACAAGAAGATTGTTGTTTTTAAGTATAAAGCCAAAAAAGGCTATGCAAAGAAACAAGGACACAGACAACCGCATACGAAAGTACGCATAGAACAATTGATATTCCCTGCAGCAGAGTAAAAGATTAAATTTTTCGGTATAAGGAGGTGTACTCTAATGGCTCATAAAAAAGGAATGGGAAGTACCAGAAACGGTAGAGAAAGTGAATCGAAACGTCTTGGCGTAAAACGCGGCGACGGGCAATTTGTATTGGCCGGTAACATTTTGGTAAGACAAAGAGGGACCAAAATACATCCCGGGTTAAATGTTAAAAAAGGTAAGGATGATACATTGTTTTCAGTAGCTGACGGCATTGTCAGGTTTACAAGAATGGATAAGGACAGAAAACAAGTTAATGTCATCGTACAAGAGTAAAGTATAACCCCTTGGAGACAAGGGGTTTTTTGCTAAATATGAGGATTTGGTAAAAATATGTTTATAGACAGTGCTAAAATATTCATACAGTCCGGTGACGGTGGTAACGGTGCCGTTTCTTTCAGAAGAGAAAAGTATATCCCTGACGGTGGTCCGGATGGCGGAGACGGTGGACGGGGCGGAGATATCATATTCAGAGCTTCCGACTCTTTAAACACCCTTCTGAATTTTCGATATAAGAGGAAATTCGTTGCTCAAAACGGTGAGAACGGGCAAAAAGCCAATCGTTCCGGTAAGAGCGCAACTCATATTGTGGTTGAGGTTCCTGTCGGTACGGTTTTAAAAGATATAGAAAACGACAAAATCATTGCGGATTTGGATGAAAACGGACAAGAACTGATTGTTTTAAAAGGCGGGCGTGGAGGAAAGGGAAACCGACATTATGCCACTTCCACTAGACAAATTCCGAATTTTGCACAAAGCGGGGTCAAAGGGGACTCCATGTGGATCAGGTTGGAGTTAAAACTGTTAGGAGATGTGGGATTGGTGGGTTACCCAAATGTCGGAAAGTCCACCATATTGTCCAAGGTGTCTAAAGCACGCCCTAAAATTGCCGATTATGAGTTCACCACGCTATCCCCTCAATTAGGGGTGGTATCTTTAGGTGAAGGAATGCAATTCGTCTTGGCTGATATCCCGGGTCTTATTGAAGGCGCTCATGAAGGTGCCGGACTAGGTCATCAATTTCTAAGACACATCGAAAGAACCCGCTTGATCATTCATGTTGTAGATATTTCCGGTTATGGAAAAGAAGAACCCATTGATGCATATCATAAAATCAATGCCGAGCTATCGGAGTACAGCAAGGTTTTAGGTGAAAAACCCCAAATCATCGCTGCAAACAAATGTGATGTGTTGGAGGATATGGAACTGATTCAACATTTCGTAAAGGAGTTGGAGTCCACCGGGAACAAGGTGTTTCCCATTTCAGCCACCACCGGGGAAGGGCTTCGTGAGTTGATGTTTTATGCGGCTACTTTGTTGAAGGATATTCCCAAACCCGCCCTTTATGACCGGACGGAAGAGGAAGTGCTGTTTACCGTTGACAAGGACAAAGGATATGACGTGCGAAAAGAAAACGACATTTTTGTGGTGGAAGGAAAACGAGCTGAAAGGATCTTACAGTCCACCAACTTGAGTGATTTCGAGTCAATGGGCTACTTCCAAAAGACCATCCGTCGCATCGGTATCATTGATGCGTTGGAAGATTTGGGTGTAGAAGAGGGGGATACAGTCCGATTTGTGGACTTTGAATTTGAATACAGGAGGTAATGAATGATCAACAGTAAGCAAAGAGCAGTGCTTAGAAAAATGGCAAATACTATGGATCCGGTGATCCAAGTCGGGAAAGGCGGCATCAGTGAGAATATCATCAATGAAACTCGCCGTGAGCTGTTTGACAAGGAGCTTGTTAAAATCGCAGTTTTGAGAAATGTACCGGAGAGTGTAAGGGAGATCAGCGATTTGATCGCCGGACAAACCGATGCGGATGTGGTTCAAGTCATCGGTCGCAAATTTGTTTTATATAAACGAAATGAAGAAGAACCGGTAATCATTTTATAATCCATAGTGATTACTCGTTTAAAATATCCATGATCCGATCAGCCATTTGATCGGATTTTTCATTCCATTTTTTTACGATTTTCTTTGCATAATCCAAATCATTCGTGGTCAATGTAATTTTCATCGCGTTTTCCGAGTCTTGATTGACATTCAATAAAATTTTGAAGCTGTCAAGTCCCACCGGATAGTATTCTGCAGTGGCATAGTCCGTCAATTTGTCAACAGTGCTCTCCGGCAGTACTTTTGTATCCACTTTCAGTTTGAGATAGGGAGGGATCATGCCCATGAAATAGTTCAAAACATCCCTACCTTGTTGTGAAATCTTTATTTGTTCTTTGTTTTCATCAACTTGTGCATCCACGTATGCGCTGTCGATTAACTCCAACAGCATTTGTTGCATAATGAAGTAGTTCATCAACCGATGCGAAAGAACCAATTGTGTCAACTGTCGGTTTGTCACCGGCATGTCCAACTTTCTCAATATATACAACAAAATCAGTTTGTTTTGAACCAATTCCTTTTCGTTACCTAAAGCGTTCATAAGCTGTCTCCGTTTAAATGCATTCCTTTTTATGTTACAGTCAAACATTATTGTATATGAAATAGCGGTACGATACAATATCCATGATATAATATTCATGGAAACAATGAATCAAAAAATAAAATCGGGGTACAAAGTGAGTTACAGATTTATATACGGCAGAAACGGTAGTGGCAAAAGTCGCACCTGTTATCAACAAATTTATGAAAGCAGGCAAAACAATCCCAAGCAAAACTACATGCTGATTATACCGGAACAATTTTCTTTTCAAAGTGAAATGGATTTGTTGGCGGTAGGCGGTGAAAAAACAGCAGCCAATGTTTTGGTGTGCAGTTTCAAACGATTGTCCTTTTGGGTAAAAAACAAATACGGTATTGTCAATGAAAAGCAGGTCAACAAAGCCGGTAAGAATTTAATGCTGACAGACATTATACAAAAGAATAAAGATCAACTGCATCTGTATGGTGGTATTGAACAAGGTGCATCCTTTGTCAACAGGCTTTCGAGCTTGATCAGTGAGTTCAAACGTTATGGTGTGTCTTCGGAAAAAATGAAGGAGAGCTTGTCCGCATTGGATCAAAACGGCAGTACCTATAAAAAAGTTCATGATTTAACCCTTTTGTTTTCCGAGTATCAACAAACAATCACCGGTTTGACTGATCCTGACGATTCATTGTATTGGTTGGCTAAAACCATTCAAGAAGACGGTCTGTTCACAGATTATGAAATATGGATCGACCGGTTTGACGGATTTACTCCCTGCGAATATGAAGTGATTCTTCAGCTTATGAAAAATGCAATACGAGTGAATATTACGGCCTGTACAGACCGATTGTCTGATGAAAGAGCCGTCCCCGGGGAATTGTTTTATCCGGTGATCCAAACTTGTGAAAAAATAATGGCTTTTGGTGACGGACAAAAAATACATCGCGAAAAACCTATAAAGTTAACCGACTCACCCCGAAAGTTTACCACACAGGAACTGGTTCATTTAGAGCAAAATCTATTCAATTCCAGTGCTAAGATTTACGAAAATCAAGTGGACAACATCAAATTGAATATTTATGAAAACTCTTACGAGGAAATCAGCCAAGCGGCAGGTCAAATCACCCGTTTGGTGCGGGACGAAGGATATAAATACGGTGAAATATCCGTGGTATGCTCGGATATGGAAAACTATGAAAGCTATATTCGCTCCATATTTACCCAATACCGCATTCCGTTTTTCATCGACATGAAAAAGGATATCAACAACAATCCTTTGATCGTGTTTGTGAATGCGTTGCTTCGGATCCAAATCAATCGATATCGGTCCGAGGACATCTTTGTTCTTTTGAAAACCGGATTAACCGACACCCCTATGGAAGAGATCGATTTGCTGGAAAACTATGTGTTGAAATTCGGTATTCAAGGTTCCTTGTGGAATGAAGAAATTGAATGGAATTATATAAAAGAACAAAGTGAACCAAACACTCTTTATGACGAGGATGACATCAATTTTATTAAAAATGCCGTCATCGAGGAGATAAGGGAGTTCTTTCGGGGTATACCCAAAACAACCGAACCGAAGGACTTCTTTTCAAAGCTGTATGACTTTTTAGAACAATATGGTGTGTTGGGTAACTATAAAAAGATGATGGCTAAATTCAAAGCAGAAGGAAATCTTGAAAACGCCAATCGAAACATTTCCGCTTATAATGCATTCATTAATTTAATGGATACCGCCGTAGAGGTTTTACAAAACAAAAAGTACTCTGTCTCCCAATATGCTGATTTTATTGAATCCGGAATCACCGGATATGAATCCGGAAGTGTCCCTCCGGCCATAGAGCAAGTGAATGTGGGGAATGTGCAACGCTCCATGATTCATAAGGTGAAGGCCGTGTTTTTGTTAGGAGCCAATGAAGGCAAGTTTCCCGGGATCAGCCTTGATGAAGGGCTTTTATCGGACAATGACCGGGGCATTTTGCAAAGTTGTAACATCGAATTGGCTCCGGATACATTGACTCACACATTTGAAACGAAATTTTTAACATACAAAACCTTGTGTTTGCCTTCGGAAAAACTTTTTATCAGCTGTCCTTCCATGGACATGAGAGGAGGTACTCTGAGGTCCGCATACATTTTTACCGTTTTGAAAAAATTGTTTACATCCTTGACCGTGGAAGGAATGGTTACCGGGGTTAAAAAGCCTTTTGATGAATATATCGGTACACCGGAATCCACATTCCAAGAGTTGATTCGTTTAATGGCCTCATCAAAGGATACACCGGTTCAACCCGGATGGGTTGCAGTCAAGAGATGGTTTGAGGGAAATAAGCAGTGGAGTGATCGCATCCGTTTGCTGTATAAAGCGTTTCATATCCATGTTCCGTCAGAACCTATGAATGAACAATTAGCAGGCGAATTGTTCGGCCAACCGTTAACCGGTAGTGTTTCGGCTTTTGAAGCCTATACAAACTGTCCTTTTGCCTATTTTCTGCAATATGGTATCAAGGCTCGGGAGAGGAAAATTGCGCAAATCACTCCCTTGGGGATCGGTTCGGTTTCCCACACGGTTTTGGAGATGTTTTTCCATCGGATCAAGGAAAACAACTTGGATTACAATGACATATCCGAAGAATATATGAATCGATGCGTTTTAGAGGAAATGAAGCGTGCAGCTTCCTCATTTTGGGGGAAAAACATATTGGACTCCAAGCGAAATGAATATCTGTTGAATCGGTATGGAAATACTCTGGGGTTGACGGTGAAGACTTTAGTGCGTCATATCATAGGGGGAGAATTCCGTCCAATCAACCAGGAAGTTATATTCGGAGGAAAGAGCAGCTTGAAACCGGTTTCGGAAACAAGTGAACATAACCGTGCAATCATATCAGGAAAAATTGATCGATTGGATGTTTTCAAGGAAGGCGATACATCCTATATCCGAATCATTGATTACAAAACAGGATCCAAAGCCCTTTCCATGGAAGACTTCTATTACGGGTTGCAATTGCAATTACCGGTATACATGAAGGCCATTATGGAAAATCAGGACTTTTTCAAACGATTGTTTCACACAAATGAAATCGTCCCTGCCGGTATTTTGTATTACAACATTGATGACCCCATCGTCAAGACAAACTATACGGCAACTTCAGCGGAGATCGAGAGATTGGTGGCCAAGCAGCTGATGTTAAAAGGTTTGGTATTAGACCGGGAACCGGTGATCAAGGCCATGGACAAAAACTTTACGGATCAATCGGATATCATAAAAGTAAAGAAAAACAAAGACGGCAGCTTTTCAAAAGCTTCCGAAACGGCATCATCGGATGACTTTAAGATCATCAACGAGTATACGGGTTATTTATTAAAGAACATTGTGAAAGGCATAAGCAGTGGTCGTGTGGAACGGTATCCTGTTTTAAAAGGAGATTACAAGGGATGCCAATATTGCCCTTACAAAGGGCTATGCGGATTTGACCCGGGTTTGAAGGGATGCCGGTATCATTTCTTACCCAAGGTAAAAGAAGATGCGATTCGAGAAGGTATGATAGAAAAATTGAGCAAGGAGCAAAATAATGGCGACAAAGTGGACCGCTGAGCAAATAAAGGCAATAAAAACAAAAGGTAACAATCTGTTGGTTTCTGCAGCGGCCGGTGCAGGAAAAACCGCCGTATTGGTGGAGAGAATCCTAAGGAAGATCACGGATCCTTTAAATCCGGTGGACATCAACCGATTGCTTACCGTCACATTTACGAATGCTGCCGCATCGGAAATGAAGGAACGGGTAAAAAACCGTTTGTATGAGATGCTGGAGGCTGATCCTGAAAACGCCCTTCTTCAACGTCAGTTTGCGTTGATAGAAAAAGCCAATATCACTACGGTGCATTCTTTTTGCAGTAAAATAGTTCGGGAGAATTTTCATTTTCTAAAATTGGATTCGGATTTTCGCCTTGCAGAAACATCGGAAACGTCTATGATTTTTGATGAAACACTGGATTCCTTATTCGAAAGGCTGTATACGGAAGAAATATTACCCGGATTCACCACTTTGGTAGATACATACGGGTACGGTAAAGACGACATACGGTTAAAGGAACTGGTAAAAACTTTATATGAATTCACCCGCAGCTGTCCGGATACGGTGGGCACTTTGGAAAAAGCAGTGGAAGAGTACAATAGACTGGAAGATGATTTTGAGTTTTCACAAACCGTGTGGGGAAGAATTTTAATCAGTCACGTTAAGGACGACTTGGAATATGCAAAAATAGAAATGGTAGGACTGACCGAGGAATTAACGGGCTTTCCCGAATTTAGTAGTGATGCAGATGTGTTAAGCTCGGATATTAAGTCTGTAACTCGTGTGATTGAAGCACTGGATTGCACTATGAGAGATCTTGGACGTTGGGATGACTTGTTGCCTCTTGCGGACAGCATTACATTTGAAAGACTCAAACCCATTAGAGGGGAGTATGATAAAAGTTTACACGAACAAGTGAAAAAAAGCCGTCAAAATGCAAAAGACGCAGTGGCTTCATTGGCGGATCAGGTTACCGGTTGGAGCAATGAACGAATTTATGAAGTGATGAAAAAGCAATATCCTATATTTAAAACATTGTGTGAGACGGTAAAATTATTGGAAGAAGCCTTTTTCAAAGCTAAAAAGGCGAGAAGTATGCTGGATTTTTCCGACCTTGAGCACTTGGCATTAAAAGTATTGTACAAGAAAACACCGGATGGTCTTGTCCCTTCCGATACCGCCAAAGAGTACTCTGAAAAGTTTGAAGAGATATTAATCGACGAGTATCAAGACAGTAATTATGTACAAGAGGCCATATTGACATCCATGTCCAGGGAAGGTAAAAACATATTCATGGTAGGGGATGTCAAGCAAAGCATTTATCGGTTCCGTCAGTCCATGCCGGTGTTGTTTTTGGAGAAGTTTGCAGCATATTCACTTGGCGGAGATGTCGATAGTAACCCCCCCGGCATATTGGTAAAGCTGTATAAGAATTTTAGAAGTGAGTTTTGCATCATTGAAGCGGTCAACGGCATATTCGAACGCATTATGACCGGAGGGACATTTGAAATCGATTATACGACCCAAGAGAAGCTCATTCCCAAATCCGACGAAAACAATCAAATCCCGGATGAGGATCGCACCGATATTGTTGTAGTGGATACAAGCCGATTGGCCGAATTATATCAAGACGAAGAAAAACCTCAAAACTGTATTCCTGAAGCCCGTGCCATCGCAGAAATCATACACCGGATGATCGATTCGGGATATGAGATTTACGATGCTAAAAAGGACGAAAGACGGAAAGTGGAATACAATGATTTTGCCGTGTTGACAAGAGTGAAAACCAATTGGGCTCAACCTTTTACCGATGAAATGAACAAATGCGGCGTACCGGCGTTTTGCGACGTAGGGGGAGGATATTATGACACCATTGAGGTTAATACCGTTTTGGCATTGCTGAGAATCATTGACAATCCCTTACAAGATATCTATATGGCCTCGGTATTGTTGTCTCCCATTGCAGATTTTACCCAAGAAGAGCTTGCAAAGATTCGTTTGATCGATGGAGAGAACACCATTTACAATGCATTGAACAGTTATGCACAACTTGGATCCGATCAAGAGACACCTGTAAAAGATCAAACGTTGATTCAAAAGGCAGATGCATTTTGTACAAAACTAAAAAAGTGGAGAGAGCTGGCAAGTGAAATACCGGTTGATGAGCTGATATGGCATTTATATGTGGAAACAGGTTTTTTGGACTATGTAACGGCATTGCCGGAAGGCATTAAACGCAATGGTAATTTGAAGTTGATGTATGAAAAAGCCAAAACGCTAAAAAATATGGGCTGGAACGGTGTTTATCAATTAGTTAGATATATTGACAAGTCCATATTAAGTGAAAAGGATTCTCCCGGTATGGTTACATTAGGTGAAAATGAAAATGTGGTTCGTGTCATGACCATTCACAAAAGCAAGGGACTGGAGTTCCCGGTGGTGTTTGTGGCAGGATGCGGGAAAGGCTTTAATTTACGTACGGAATCCTCCCAAGCCGTTATTCACCATAAGCATGGCCTAGGAGCGGATTTTGTGGATCCTGAAATGAGGTATTCCTGCACTACATTACAAAAGGAAGCGTTGCTTATAAAGCATAAGGAGGAATCCCTAGCAGAAGAGATGAGGGTTTTGTATGTGGCTGCCACAAGAGCGAAGAATAAGTTGTTTTTTGTGGGATGCAGTAAGGATATTGATGCTTTAATCGACAAATGTCGCTTGTTGGAGCAATTGAATTTTCATCGCATACCGCAAGCATTTTTAGCTCAAGGCAAAAGCTTTTTGGAGTGGATTCTTTACGGCATCTGGAAGAGCCCCAAGCAAAATAAAAAGGATGAATCATTCATTTGCTATGATTTTCCGGTTTACCGATTGAGGATTGTACAACCTTCCGTTCCGGAATCCATTGAAGAGGACAAAAAAGGCACGACCGTGGATCCTCAAGTGGAAAGTTCCGAAGTTGAACGGGTTAAAGTTCTTTTAGATTGGGAGTATCCCTATGAAGATTATGCAAGGGTTCCGGCAAAGGTGTCGGTTACCGAGCTTAAGCGGTTGGACAATGAGGGGCAGACGGATGATGACACATTATTGATCGAGGATGATCCTGCTTTTAAAGAGCCTGCCTTTTTAGGAGAAGAAAACCGTTATTTAAATTACGGAAATGTCGTTCACTATATCTACCAACATATTGATATTGAAAGATTGAAAAAAGATCCGAGCCACGAACATGTGGTAATTGTGATTGAAGATCTCATTCAAGATATGGTACATAAAAAAGTGATCAATCCGGAACAAGCACAAGTTCTGCAAAGCGAAAGACTGGCGACATTTTTTGATACAAAACCGGGTCAGGAATGGTTAAAAACCAAAGAGTACCGCCGTGAGATGCCTTTTTATCTGCGTTTGGATCCTGCGGAATATTATGCAATCAAAGGGGAGTATTTATGTGACGCATGTGAAGGAATGTCTCCTGTGCTTTTACAAGGGATTATTGATTTGTGGTATTCCAATGAGGACGGAATCACTATAGTAGATTACAAAACCGATCGGATTTATGATGATATCACTGAAACATTCCGGGAAAGGTACGGTGTACAGCTTGCATTATATAAAAAAGCTTTGGAGAAGATCACAGGTAAGAAGGTGGTCAAGACCTATATATACGCTGTATCAATGATGAAGCTAATTTCCTTTTAACGAATTTTAAACCGTTTTTTTAATTTTGTAAGCAATACATGTTCGATCTTGTCACCATACCGCGCGCTGACATAGATCAAAATTGCGGTTACAATGCCTAGAACAATCCATGCCCATACGGGTAAGTTCAAAGATCCGCTTCCGATATAGACTGAAACGAGGACACCGAGCAAACGTGCGAAAATAACAAAGAGTAAGAAATTAATGTAGGTCATGGAGGAAACACCGGCTAATAAACAAAGCATATCATCCGGGAAGAATGGCATTAGAAATATGATGAATAAAAGAATGCGACCTTTTTTGGTAAAAAGTGTGCTGTATTTATTGTAATTTTCTTCACCTGAAAATTTAATAATAAATGGTTTTCCATAAAACCTGGTTAGTCCGAATGCAAAAGAAGAACCTATGACCAATCCGATGGATCCATATAGAAAGCCTAAACCCGATCCGAAAAGCAACCCGCCTGCCAATGTTGTGACATTGCCGGGAATGGGAGCGATGATTACTTGGACGATCTGTATGAGAATGAACACAAGAGGTGCCCATTTTCCTTCACGACGTACCGCTTCTTGAAATTCATCCGGATCCTTCATGATGTGAATAAAAGATTTAATAAAAGAGCGAACGCCCGGAAGGAACAATAGAGCGATAATAACCAATAATATGGCGAGTAACACATAAAAACGCGCTCCGAGTTTCGGGCGGTCTTTCTTCCTGTCATTTTCGTTCCTTTTTGGATCTTGAGCCATTTATTTAATGAATCAACCTTTCAATTATGCTCTGCACGAACCTGTACAACACCATTTTAACAGGTTTACATTGATTATAGCACCAAAATTTTAAATAAAACCTAAGTTTTTTAATATTAACACTCCGATGAAAACTGTAAAGCAAGAAATGGCAGTGGAGATGACAATGATATTTGCAGCCAATGAAGCATCGGACTTCATTCCTTTTGCCATAATAAAGCTGCTGACAGCCGCAGGTGAAGTGTAAAGAATGAATAATACACCTAAGTCTGCATTCCGCAATCCCGCCAATATGGAAACAGGTAAGCTGACCAAAGGCACTAGAACTGTTTTAATCAAAGATGCAGACAATGCCAATTTGAAATTGCTCTTCATTGAAGCGGTATTTAAAAAGGCACCGATGGTTAACAAAGCCAAAGGGGTTGCGATATTTGCCATATAGTCCATTGTCTTTCCTAGAAAATTCGGTACGCGAAGGGATGAAAAAGAAAACAACAAGCCTAGAAATACAGCGATAATATAAGGATTCTTGACAATTTTCAATAAGATTTCAGAGACTTTGCTTTTTTCCCCTGTTCCATTGTTGATGGACAGTATAATGACCGAATACACAATAAACAAGGGTAGTACTACTGCTAAAATAATAGAACTTTTTACCGCACCTTCTTGACCGAATAAGTTAATAGCCAAAGGAACACCGATTAATGCGTAATTACTGCGGAAACATCCTTGTATAAAGGCGCCTCGAGATAATGAATCCTTGATGGCAGTCTTGGTGAATATCGTTAATAATAGAAAATGGGCTGTCACGCTTACAAAAGCAATCAAAGCGGTTTTCTCAAACCCCGTAAGTGTTTTGGGATCTACAACAGAAATCTGTCTAAAAATCATACTAGGTAAAAACAATAGGAA
>CALCRE010000156.1 GCA_937894465.1 uncultured Clostridia bacterium | reverse complement strand
TATTACTTTTCAATGAATTCAAAGGAGTCTAAAGCTATGTTAGAACAAAATTATTTTAACATAATCTATAAAGAGACGGAATCAGGTCCCCTGAAGTTAGATATTTATATGCCCAACCGTAAGTTGTCACCTAAAATACCTGTTTTAGTTTACTTTCACGGAGGCAGCTGGAACAGTGGAAGCAAGCGATTGAAAGATAGTGACCTGGAAATTTTCGATGTGTTTTTGGAAGCGGGTTTTGCACTTGTGAGCGTTGATTATCGATTAACTAATGTAACAAACAAGTTCCCTGTTCATCTTGATGACGGAGCCGATTCCATCCGTTGGATCATCAAAAATGCTGAAACATATGGATTGAATCAGAATAAAGTCAATTTGTTGGGGGCTTCGGCAGGAGGTCAGATGGTTTTAATGTTAGGTATGGCAGGAGATCAATTCGGTGACGTTGATGATCCTACGGAATTTAAAATTAGAAGTTTGATTGATTTATGCGGCCCGACGGATTTTACCGATTTGAGTGATTATACACCGGAAGCCAGGAAAGACATTGATGCATTATTATTGGAATTCTTCGGTGATACTGTTGAAAATATGCCGGATCAGTACCGGTTGGCTTCTCCCATGTTCAGTATTTATAAAGACGCTCCACCTATATTTATGGCTCATGGCCGGTCAGATGACATTATACCCATCGGGCAGGCAGAAAAGTTTTATAAAAAGGCAGTTTCGGTCAATGCAGATGTAACATTTGTTTCGGTGGAAAATGTAAACCACGCATTCCAAGCGATGGGAGGAAAAGAACCGGACCCGCCAATAAAGGACGTGCTCATTGATATGGCTAAATTTTTGTTAATGCATAACATTTTTTAATACCTAAAACGGATTGATTTACATAGCTCATAAGCTCAACTGATCTTCTACCTATATTTCTCCAATACGGGTTTCGCTTGTGCAAAGACCGGATCGTTATATGCAAAAAAGTCAATTTCATTGACTACATCACTGATTTCGACAATGATATTTTCCAGATTGACGTCATCCAATAAAATAATCGGTATGACCGGGCAATCTCCGGACAAAAATGCAGCTTTTTTTGTTTCGGATACAACAACTTCCGGAGGCAACCCCTCTTTTAGCAATTGCTCTCTTGTACCGTATATACTATAGTCCACGCCGGTAAGTTTTTTGAATGTATCTATGATCACTGATTTTACTTCATCGTCTTTTTCTTCGAAGTATCCGGATATAGCGGCAATTTCATGATCTAAACAAGCAGGCCCTTGAGGATATTTGTAATGCCGATAAATCATAGGGGATATAAAGTCAACTATGGAGGAGATGTCTCGATAGCTTTGCCCTACCAAATCTGATAGAGAAGGGGAGAAGATATAAATCCCGGTTTCGATGTCTTGGTTCACGGTCTTTATTCTGTCTATATATTCAGTAAGAAATTCCGTCACGCAAAGTCTTCGGAATGTCAGCCAATCCTTTAAATTTGATATATGGTTTTGAAGTTTAAAAGGTTTGTTATGCTTTATGAGGTGATAAAAAGCTGAAACAGATAATTTGATTTCCTGACTGTCAAATCCAAGAGAATCCATTTTTGCCATGCATCGAGGACAAAAACAGGTAAAGAATGCATCCATGCTTTCTATTGATTCCGGTGATGCGAACCTTGCTCCGTCTATGATTATTCCATTTAGATCGGGCAACTTTGCCGTATCTTCGGCTCTTTTAAAGCTTCTCTCTCGTAAATCGAGATGATTCGAGCAACCGGACCGAAACCAGGATGTCCGCTCTCCGGTAATACTTTGACAATGCTCTTTTTCATCGGATGTGCCATATGCACCTGTACATATGTAATACTTAAGACCTGATTCCTTTGCAACTTTCATTGCAACGTTATTTTTCCCGGACACCACCGACTGTATCCCTGTTTGCTTATAAACACTAAATAATTCCTTATAATTTTCACTGAAACCATACATTCTAAATTTCATGGTAATACCCCCTCCCGAATAACGGTTATGTCATATAATACTGAAAAACTATAATAATTCAAATATTGCAATAGACATAGCAAAATATAATCTATATAAAATGGCTCAGTTGTCAGGTTTACTTCTGTATTTCTGCTTAACAATAGAATCTAATTTTCTCTTGCTTAAAATGATTTCTCCACTCTTCACAGATCATAAAATACTGTGCAGATATTACTTCGAGTAATTCATTGAGTTGGTTTTGAGGAATTTTACTTCCGTTACTTGCCACGATACATCTTCCGAAAGCAGTTAACCATATCTTAGTCGCATTAGCACTAGGCTTCCCTTTGGATACGGTTCTTCGTACTCATTTGACCAAAAAAATACCTTATATCCACCGACTTGGAACAGACTAGGCAATTTATATACCTGCTGCTTCAGCGTATTTGTATAAATGAGCATTGCTACATAGGAATTTATCAAATCTTTTAATTTCTTGGTCAGCGAAACCTTCTCGCTTGATCCATGTATAAGTCGGCAAAGAGCATCTTGCTATATCAAATCCATCATCAGTCGGGCGTTCAAAATGAACTTCAATACATTGCACGCCGTTTTCTTAGAAAATATGGCAGGGTACTATTTCGGTTTCATCAGCTATTTCGTATTGCGATTTTTATTTATTATAATTATATCACAAAATCATCTTTTTCTTTCATTTATATGTTATATCTCATATGCTTGTTCTTTTGCTGGGACTTCATTATTTTTAGGGAAGAGTGCTTAGCATAAATAAATCAAACGTCTGCTTACAACATCAAAGTAAATTCCATACAATGTTTTACCGTGCTTTGATATATCTTGACTTATAAATCTGCTGTATGATACAGAACAATATTGCACCGGTAGCACATGCAAACATGTCCATCATGGTATCATGTAGCCCGATGTCCAAATATCCTCCTAAGCTAATGTCGATTCCATTGATGACGACGGACTGAATATCGTTGATGGTTCCGGTATTTCCCAGTTCGTTTCCAAGTAGATAGGAAGTGATGTTTTTCACGATATGATCTTGTTGTTTATCCGTATGGAAAATTTGATCTACACTGTATTCTAAAAACTCCCATACCACGGCAGTGGATAATGCGAATAAGATAGCAGTTAAATATTTTAGCAACTTCGAGTGTTGCCGGCTTTGCCGGTCAATGAGATCCGGTAAAGAAAAACCAAGCATAGCGAATAATATACCGGATACAAAATGAAGCAGAGTGTCCCACCATGTGAGTATAAAATACAGGTTATATGCATTACCAAGTAGGGGACCTATTGATAATAATAAAGCTAATAGATGTGCTGTGGTTGAAAGCTTTATCTTTAACAACCGTTCAATTATTTGTGGGAAGATAAGCAACAAAATCGTCACAGCACATAAGACAAGATCCGACTTGTCACCTCGGAAGATAAAATAAACGAAAGAGATAACTGTAAATGCTTCAAGAGTCCAAAAACAAACCTCTACAAGGGATCTCTTAGCATCGGTTTTTCGGTTAACAATTCTCATAATTACCTTCTTATCACAAGGACTTTTGAATCAAAAAAGTAAAAGTGATTATACCTACAGAATATATCCGCAATAGGCATATCACTTTTATTATTATGTTATCGGTTAACCAAAACTATACAATATATAAAAAACCGGAATTTGATATATAAGCTTTGTTGTCCACAATCAAGTCAACCACATATGTGTCATCATGAACGAGTTGAGGTTTGTTTAATTGATCCTCTTGGGATATGTGGTTGTAAGACCAGGTGTTTCTCTCTGCCAAGGGAAAATACATGGAACACAGATCGGTTGAAAGGATAGGATTCACTTGATAATGAGTCAGTTCAACAGACCGGTTTTCATATTGCTTTTTAATCAGTCCGACACCCGGTGCGAACCATAGATGCATTGTCGCATTGTCAGATTGATTTTCTACGATTAAATGTAAGCATGTATCGAAAACCCCGGTTTTTGTTGTTACAACATCATGCATTGATACAACCACATATTTAATCGTTTCTTGTTCATTGTCATAATTAAATTCTTTCACATTGATACAAAATCCTTCATTCATGTGGTTGTTTAACAAAAGAGATACTCCTTCCAAAACACCACTTAAGACATCTTTATAAAGATTATGCTGCGTACCGGGAATAGCCCATCCGTAATTATTACCTAGTCGGATTTCGTTTTCTGATTTGTGGATCACTTTGGTATATGACACGAGATAACAGAAAGCTTCTAATCGATTTTGTTTCCTAAGGTCTGCCAAAGATCTTTTTGCAGCATTGGCCAATGCGCGAATTCTTAGAAAATCCCCGTCACATAAATTTACTGTCTTCACATTGCTTAAGTGAAAATACCAGATTGATTCATCCAGGTATTTATCTGCATATTCAAATTGCCTTTCATAGATTGCAGTCATACCTAGCCAATAGCACGTTTCAGAACATATAGCATCATATCCTATTTCTTTTCCGATCTCCAAAGCTTCTTGTAAACATTCTGTTTGCTTTTGAAGCTCAGTCACATTGTAGTCAAAAGCAAGGCTTAGCAAACATTCGGCAATTATTTTCCGATCACCGATTTTTCTTGCAATCTCCAGACTCTTTTCACTGTTTGCTTTAGCTGTTTTAGGCCCCTCGGTAAAAAACGATGCTCGAGCACGTAATTTATAGATCTCAATCAATGAGTTATATAAGTTTATATTAGGTTCAATTAATTTGATAGCTTCATCACACATGGTGACTGCCGCTATATTATTATTCCTTTTATTTTCAACAGTTGCTTTCTCAAGCAGTTTCCTGACTTTTTTCCCGACATCCACTTTCTCTATATCTGCTTTTTCCATATTCATCCTATATGCCAACTCCTTTTTCAGTTTTTTTCTTCCGTCATAAAGACGCCACTTTACAGTCCCTTCCGGCAAATCTAAAATTTCCGCTATTTCCTTAATACTTTTTTCAGCAAGATAAAACAACGTAATGGTCTCGGCAATGGATTGAGTAAGATGTGATATGATCTCGGAAAGCTCAGACTGATTCTCATGATCCAAGTAAATTTCTTCCGGACCGGCTTGCCCACTGATATCATAGATCGAGTCAATGGGTACATTGTTCTTATTCTTCCGGTTCTTCTTCAATGATAAATTTCTTGCAATTCCGCAAAGCCAAGAAGTCAATTTGGTATGATCCCTTAGTTGTGCAAAATTGTAGTACGCAAGTATAAATGTTTCCTGCACTACATCATCGGCATCTGAACGATTTGCCAAATAGGAGAGGGCTGTACTGTAGACACACAATTTATTCTTTTTTATAATGTTTTCAAATTCTTCTATGGAATCTGTAAAAACTTTTTCCACTTTTTCTTTCACCTCCTCCTTTTAAGTTTCAAACACTATATAGTGCCTAAGAATAAGAAAAAAGTTGGCATATAATATAAATTTTTAATGTTGTTCACCATAATAAAGTTTTACCTCCCCAGGAATGGGGTGACCTTCGGCATCATAAAATCCTTTCAGATAAATCTCGATCCTTTCCGAATCCTGAATAGATCGATTAAATGAGATGATATATGTATTGGAATCCTGCCAAGTCGATTGATAGGTGAGGGGTTCATCGCTAGAAGATCCTATGGTAACACTTGTTTGGTTGATATGATCTAACATGCTTTCTTTAAAGTGAAAGGTAATTATTTTATTGGCTTCATTGATCGCGGAAACCGGAGCGCTGCCGTAAGGAGTGACTTCAACCGGAAGGGCTTGATTGGGTAAGTTTCCTGTCCAGGCTAGAATTAAAACGGTGAGGACAAAAACCGGAACATAAAGCGCAAACCAAGTAGCATGTTTATCCCATTTGCTTGTGCTTTTCTCTACGGGTTGTTGTGTTACAAACCGATTTATCCGATCAGAGATAATATTTCGAAAAAGTACAGTTGCAATGAATCCGGTCACAACCCCGGCCAGGTGTAATGTATTTGAGTTGTGCCATTTCCATAAGAAGTTAAAAAGTGTAATGACAATCCATATCGTGAACAAAATAAAGATAATGATATAAAAAACAGGGTCTCTAAAAAGTTCCTTCTTCTTTCCCTTGATCAATAAAATCAATGAGTAGAAAGCCACTGCCGCATAAGACCAGGCAATGGTTGATGCCCCATTGCCGTAAATACCTAAGAAACGCCCGGCGGTAGATACTGTTAGCGCCATAATCGTAAGGACAAAAAAGTACGTTGTACCAAGCACCTTTTCTACAAGTATGCCACATACTGCAATGACAAAGATATTGATCGAAAGATGCAATAATGTAGGTAAACCGGTTTGAAATGGATCGCCGTGCTCCAAATTGTGGGTAAAGTTCTGCCAGAAGTAAAGCGGTTCCTGTACCCCTCCGAAGACATCGTAAAAGGCATTGTTAAAATAGGAGGGGATGGTAACCAATAAACAGCTCAGGATGAATAGCAAAGAAATTTTCGGCACACCGTATCCCTTATGGAAATAAATCTTGAATAACATAACGAACTCTCCAATTAGACATGTGATTGGTAAATTTTATCACATACATCCTAGGATCTCAATGGATTATATCTGTTTGTGATGAGTTTATGTGGAAATGATGGATATTTACATTTTATGTTGCTTGCATTTAAACAATTTAAGGTTTGGTTTAAATCGGTGGTAAGCTCCATCTCGGACAATACAATTTCATAATAATCCAATGCCTTATAAGCTATTACTGTTCGGACATCCTCTAAAAAAACATTTACAATTGCATCTTGGAAGAGCAATGAATCCATCATTGTTTTCAGTGGTGTCCATCTGTTATATGTGTTTTACAATAAGTTACCGGCAACTCTTATATTTAAGTAGAATGAAGAAAAAAAATAATATTTTTTGTTAGTGTTGACCTTTTTCAAACAGAAGCATATACTATAACACATCAAGTATTTTGGATTTGAGGTGAAAGCATGATAACCACATATGAAGAACATGCAAGGGTGTTCAAAGCTTTCTGTGATGAAAAGCGATTGCGTATTTTAGAATTGCTACAAAGCGGTGAAAAGTGTGCCTGTGTGCTGATGGAGCAACTTGATATGCCGCAATCTACACTGTCCTATCATATGAAAATTCTTTGCGATTCCGGCATCGTGGACAGCAGACCGGAAGGTAAGTGGACGTATTATAAGATAAGTGAAAAGGGGAGCAATGAAGCAATAGTGCTTTTGAAGGAGATTACTACAGCAAATACATCAGTAGCATCTGTAGAAGATAGTGTCTGTTGTAAGGATTAAATAAGCCACATCAAACCATGTGGTTTTTTAGGACATGTCATATCGAAAAAAGTGGATATTAGGATTATTAATGAGTATGATAGTTGAAGGTGAGGTTGTTAGGTTATGGGAATAATAAGATTGATTTGGGACTTTATACAAGATCAAATTCTAGGAATGAAATGGCTTAATGGTGCGGTCGGAAGCGGTTTATCAGCACTTGGTTTGGATATCAATAATCGTTGGGTTGCCAGTGCTCAGTTTTTTATATATGACGTAATAAAGATTACATTTTTACTTTGCTCATTAATCTTTATCATTTCATATATCCAAAGCTATTTTCCTCCTGAGAGGACCAAGAAGATACTTGGGCGATTTCATGGTATTGGGGCAAATACCGTCGCTGCTTTGTTAGGAACGGTAACACCTTTTTGCTCTTGCTCGTCCATTCCTTTATTTATGGGCTTTACCGGTGCAGGGCTGCCGCTAGGAGTAACGTTTTCATTTCTGATCTCGTCTCCCATGGTGGATTTGGGATCGTTAGTCCTTTTGATGAGTATTTTTGGGACGAAAGTTGCTGTTCTATATGTCGTGCTCGGTTTGGTGATCGCCGTCGTAGGCGGCACAATCATAGAAAAGCTGCATATGGAAAAATACGTGGAAAGCTTTATTTCCAAAGGAAGCAATATAGACATTGAATCTCCCGAATTGACAAGGCGGGAACGAATGATTTTTGCAAAGGATCAGGTGGTTGATACCTTCAAAAAAGTACTTCCCTATATATTAATTGGCGTTGGAATCGGTGCTGTCATACATAACTGGATTCCGCAAGAATGGGTGGTGAAAATTTTAGGAACCGGTAATTCGTTGGCTGTTCCGTTGGCAACATTTATTGGAATACCTGTTTATGCCGATATATTTGGCACCATTCCCATTGCAGAAGCATTATTGGGCAAAGGAGCACAGCTTGGAGTGGTCTTGGCTTTCATGATGGGAGTGACCACACTGTCCTTGCCTTCTTTGATTATGCTAAGCAAAGCAATAAAACCAAAATTGATGGCGCTTTTCATTGGGGTTTGTGCAGTAGGCATTATGATTGTGGGATACTTCTTTAATCTGATTGAACGGTTTTTGATTTAAATATTTTAGCGAAAGGAGAAATTACTATGGCATTATTTAGAAAGAAAAATAAAAAAGCGGAGGCTTCGTGTGGCTGTTGTGGCAACTGCGATGCGAGAAGTATGGAGAAGGCAGAAGATGCAAAGACGAAAGGAGCATCTGTCAAGGTTCTAGGGTCAGGATGCACAAAATGCAACCAACTGGAGGTTGCTGTGAAAGCGGCTCTTTTGCAACTTGGAATGGATACGAACATCGATCATGTAACCGACTTTTCACAGATTGCATCGTATGGTGTTATGACTACACCTGCCTTGGTTGTAGATGGAAAAGTGGTTTCGTACGGTAAAGTCCTCAAAATCGACGAAGCTGTAGAGATTTTGCAAAAGGCTAGAGAGTGAGCACTATGAAAATAAGGATGAATAAACAAAAACGCTCTATGGATATTCACGAGAATGAAGAGATCAGAGCAACCATTAGGAAAAATTATTCTGATGTAGCAACCAAAGGTGTGAAAGGCGGATGCTGTGGCGGTGGATGCAGTTGTAACGGCCTTCAAATCAATGTCAAGGACACGTCTTTGAGGATCGGTTATTCTGAAAGTGATCTTTCTGACATACCTGCAGAAGCCAACATGGGATTAGGGTGTGGAAATCCCATTGCCTTCGCGGCTCTTAAAGAAGGAGAAGTTGTTCTTGACCTA
>CALCRE010000155.1 GCA_937894465.1 uncultured Clostridia bacterium | reverse complement strand
AGTCAACTAGGGCTTTTGCAAGCCCACTACCTTTAGGTGGTGGGTAGTTGACACAATATACGTTACTTGCGTTTCCATTTACACAATGATATTCTCTTGCCGACTCATTGTCAACTACATACACTTTCGATTTACCTTTACCACCAAAGGCTTTAACATATGCCACGTACCGTCTGTTATGGCGCTTTCCCTGTAAGGGATGCATCTTGGCTGTTGTTGATCCACAATAACAACATTGATCTCATCCTCAAAAGGAAAATTGGTTTTTGCAGCCATAGATAAAAAATTTTCGGAAGTCATGGTCATATCGGCATTAAAAGGCATGTTAAACATTTGTGCTTTAACCTTTGTGGTAACAGAAACCTCTTTTATCCACTTGTCATCCATTTTCTTTCCCGTCACTCTCGGTACACCGGAATTAGGTTTCAAACCTTCTATTGTCTTTGTACAGGTCACCTCATAACTGACTCTGATCACATCGCCTCTTTCTAGTTTGAATGGAATCCGCACTCCTTTTGCCAATTGATTCTTTTTCATGCATAATACCAGATCCTCCCCGATGGTATAGTTCGGATTATTACCATTCGGGGGATTGAGCTTTGAAAATCGAAGGTTGATATAATCTTTGGATTTAAAGCCCGGAGGGATGATATCAGAAAACATCAAATCTTCCAGTTCACCGTTTTTGATCATAATGAACGATGTGAACTCCACCGTTTTTCCTTCCACCGGTTCTCCTTCGTATAATTTGTATATCCGTACATCACCCATGGGGGTTAATGTTGCTGATTTTTGTGAAAAGTCCTTGTCAATTTCATCAAACCTTTTCAAAAGTAAATCGATATCCGCCCCTGCCTTATATAAATAGGCTAATGCGGTAAATGCATATCTTAGACATACCGAATCATGTGATACGGATCTTCTGGGATTGATGGGGTTTTCCGCTCCGTCATAATAAAAGAAACCGTCATAATCATATTCCCTGACCATATACCATAACATCCCTTTGGCCAGTTCCAAAAACTTGGCTTTTAATTGCGGATCCTCCGTAAAGTATCCCACTTTAGCCAATGCAGAAGCGGTCAATGTTTGGATATTGTCCGTGGCGTCATTGATGGGATTGTCCAAGAAGAGGCCGGTAGGGTTGTATTCCGTCCAATAATAAGTCTGCCCTTGATACACGCCTTTGTGAAAACCGTATCTGGAAAATTGGTTATACACAAAGTCATATGCAGTTTTTAAGTATTCATCATTTCCGGTCATTTGATAAGCCATAACAAAGATACCGGCAATAGAGGAGCTTACATGGTGGTCGGATTCGTGTAGATTCCACAAGTATCCATAGCCGTCTTTCCATTCCCAATCGAATAAATAGTCAAATCCTCCGAACCAATCCGGATGAAGTGCGTACTCATCGGGATATACTTCTTTGACAAATGCATTGGAACCGTCTTCTTGCCATTGAGAATATTGAAGGAAGCTTAACAACTCCTCCATTCTGTTCAAATATTTCGGGTCGTCGGTTAAAATCACCGCAGGAATAAAATACCGCTCTAAATAGTCATGCATTCTTCTGGGATAATACCGAGAGCTGTAAGTAGAATGCCTTTTCATATACGGGTTGAATTTGATGTCCTCTGCAATGATATAAGGGTTGTCTTTTTCTTCGGTTTTACCCAACATACCGGATCTAACAGGAACGTTCATTATTTTATCCGTTTCATCCGCTGCGTCAAATCCGAACTCCTGAGTATTAATAAATCCAAAATCGAAAAATTGTCTTAATATTTTATTCTGTTGTATTTTTTGATCGGGGAAAGGCAAATCCAAAACCGGAAACAGATCCCAAAACGCTTCCGGGTCTAGGGGTTCATTAATATCCACAATATCCGATACATCCATGATCTCCCCGTAACCACTGACAACTTTTACTGAAAAGTCAAAGCCGGAAAGGGTTATGGTTTCCTCCGATGTGTTTTGTATTTCCAGTACGCAAATTTCCGCTTTGGCCGGTGCATATACAAGCCAAAACAGATCCTCGGATTGGGGGTTGTACACATCCGTTCGTAAAACCGTCTCTTCAAGCATCCATCTTGCAGTAAATGTCACTGCATCCGGGTCAATGCTGACGCCTTGCAATACATAGGATTTTCCCGGAGACTCCAAGATGACTTTCATGCCTAGTGTGCTTTTCGGTGATAAAGACAAAGTGCTTCCGAAAGCCCTGATCGATTTCAAGGGAAACAAGGTAAACAAAAGAGCCGCTATCATTACACAACAAACACTTTTTACTATTCTTTTCATATACTCCTCCAAACCACTACATATTCTTTTGGTTTTCTTTTTGAATCAACGGTTTTGTCATATACCAATCCCCATTGACTCCGGTGCCGTTCTCCCTGTACATCATACATCTTGGCCGTTGCCGGTCCACTATGCCCACACCGGTCTCGTCTTCAAAGGGGAAGTTGGTCATAGCGGCAAGAGAAAAGAAGTTGCCGGGATTGACAATCAGCTCTGAGCAAAAAGGCAAGTTAAACGCTTCAGCCCTGACATTTGTCGTGTATGTAACCGCTGTTCCTTTCCCTTTCGTTACTTTTGTCGCCCTCACTTTGGGTGTGGCGGAATTAATTTTGTAACTATCTATTGTTTTCGTACAAACAACGTCATAAACCACTCTTAAAACATCCCCTCTTTCCACCTCAAAGGGAATCCATACTCCTTTTTGCATTTGTTCTTTTCTGGAACAGAACACTATGTCATCCCCTACTGTATAATTCGAATTGCTTTTATCAGGTGGATTGAGCTTTGAAATTCGAAAATTGATGTAGTCTTTTGCCTTAAAAGAAGGTGGAACAGCATCAGTAATAGACAACTCTTTCAAATCGGAGTTTTTAACTAAGATGTAATAAGTGAATGTTACCGTGTTGCCTTTGACAGGCTCCCCCTCGTGCATTTTGTACAATCTCAAATCAGCCAAGGGTTTTAAATCCGCAACCTTTTGGGACAAATCCATTTCTATTTCGTTGAACCTCTCCAAGAGCACTTCAATATCCGCCCCGGCTTTATATAAATAGGCCAAAGCGGTAAATGCATATCTAAGGCATACCGAGTCATGGGATTCGGCTTTGCGGGGGTTCAAGGGGTTTTCCGCACCGTCATAATAAAACCAAGCATCATAATCGTATTCCCTGATCATATACCACAACAAGCCTTTGGACATTTCCAGAAGACGGGCCTTCAAGTCAGGATCCTCTACATAGTATCCCACCTTCGCACATGCTGATGCAGTCAATGCATTGATATTATCCGTCGGATCAGTGACGGGATTGTCTAAGGTCAACCCCGTGGGATTGTATTCCGACCAATAATATGTTTCTCCTTTATAGGTGCCCTTGTGAAATCCGTATCTTGGAAATTGATTAAATACAAAGTCATATGCAGCTTGGAAGTATTGTTCATTTCCGGTCATTTGATAAGCCGTGACAAATGTCCCGGCGATAGATGAGTTGACGTGATGATCCGGTTCGTGGAGATTCCATAAGTATCCATAAGCATCTTTCCATTCCCAATCGAACAGATAGTCAAAGCCTCCGAACCACTCCGGATGGGGAGTGTAATCCTCCGGATACACCTCTTGAACAAAAGCATTCGAACCGTCTTCTTGCCATTGGGAATACAGAAGGTAGTCTAGCAACTCATTCATTCTGTCGATGTATTTTTGATCCTTGGATAAAACCGCCGCAGGAGCAAAGTATCGCTCCACATAACCGTTCATGGTTCTCGGGTAATAACGACTGCTGTAGTTGGAATGCCTTCTCATATAGGGGTTGAACTTGATATCACCTGCGATGATGGTGGGTTTGTCAGCTTGCTCGGTTTTCCCCAACATACCTGTTGTAACAGGGACATTCATGATTTCATCTGCTTTTAAGGGTGCATAAAATCCGAATTCATATGTGTTGTTAAAACCGAAATCGAAATATTGCCTTAAAATTGGATTCTGTTGTATTCTTCTGTTTGGATAAGGCAAATCCAATGGAGGAAACAGGTTCCAAAACTCCTCCGGCTCCATGGGTTCCGAAATATCTTGGATATCGGATACTTCCATTATCTCACCAATGGCACTGACAACTCTTGCCGAAAAGTCGAAACCGGTGACAGTAACAATTTGGGCGGAGACGTTTTGAATTTCAATCACACAAGAATCAGCATTCACCGGTGCATATACCAAGAAAAACAAATCTTCAGATTCCGGTATATACTCATCCTTTCGGATGAGATCCTCCACCTGCATCCATTTTACCGAAAATATCAAATCCGTCGGATCATCACATTTACCTTGTAACACATATGATTTTCCCGGTGACTCCATTTGAATCTTAATACCAATGGTACTCTCCGGTGAAATAGATAAATTTCGTTCTTCAGCCCATACCGATTTCAAAGAAATCGCTGAAAACAAAAGGGCGGCCACCAACAAAAGGCATATTTTGTCTACAACCTTCTTCATACATCCTCCTTATCCGTTAAGGACCCATGACTTCCTCCCACAAATTCTCGCAATATTCTTTGGAAAAGTCCTTATCCTGCAAAACTATGTTGTTTTCAAATGCCAAATCTGCTGTATAATCCTTTAAATAGTAAACAGTTATACCTGCCGTACCGGTTTGCAAATGGGTCACCAAAGGTTTTGCTTCATAATTCGTTACATAACTGTCCCCTTCAGGTTCTTTTTCTATGGTAACGCAAGCCATGGCTCCCACCATTCTTTTTGAAACACCTTCACCGGTTCCGGATGTGGCATTGACAAAATTACCTAAGGAGTAGAACACCAATGTCTTGTTTCCCTTGATTCCTTCCACCCACTCCACCGGTTCAATGGCATGGGGATGGGATCCTAAAACCAAATCCACCTCCATATCGGCAAAAAACTTGGCTAAATTCTTTTGATCAACAGAAGGCTTTGTTTGATATTCTATGCCCCAATGAGGGCAAACAATGACAAAATCCGCCAATTCCTTGGCTTTCTTGATTTGGGTTTCCATAAATTTTCGATCCATATAGTTGACCAGATAGGGCATATCCGCAGGTGGTTTGATTCCGTTCGTATCGTAAGTGAAGTTTAAAACTGCAATTTCTATGTCGTTGACCGTTGTAACAATGATTCCATTTTCTTGATCTTCAAAGGTTTTATTGATCCCTGCCACATGTATGTCCGGGTGGGATTCATTCCAGAAGTTCAATGCATTCAAAACACCCTTCGATCCTTTGTCCAAAGCGTGATTCGTCGCATGGAGAACAACATCGAACCCGGCTTTGGCAATGGCGTCACCCACTTCGTAAGCTCCGTTGAAAACAGGATAGCCACTCAATCCCAATTCTCTTCCTCCTAGAATCACTTCCTGGTTAATCAATGAGATGTCGGCTGATTGTACCTCGTCTTTTATATTCTGAAACAGGTGATCATAGTTATATCCACCGTCCGGGTATTTTCCGCTTTCATTCACAGGGGTATGCAAAAGAACATCTCCTACCATCACTAATGATACTTTTGAGTTTGGTTGCGGAATACCCAACTGAGCATAAAACCAATTGATCAGCTCCTTGTTATGCCCGGATTTCAACTCTTCCGGTATTTGATTGTTCAGGGCAGGTAAATCCGATATAAACAAACCGGGTATGATCTTTTGATCCTTCATCGATGCAGGATCATCCGTCCTAGATTCAACACGATCAAGACAAGACAATAGCATTAATGATTTTTCAGCTTGTTTAGAACCGGAACCTACACCAAAAGCCCCTATGGATTCATATTGGCCTGTTTGAGTGTTTTGGCTTTTAATATGGATGAAGGAAGTGTTCTCTTTTTGTGACAACACAGAATTCGGGTGTCCCCATGTGTTGAACGAGTCATATTCTGCTAGGATGACATCCGCCTGATCCTCCGACCGGTTGTTGATGAGCACACCGGCATCCATCAACATTTCATATTGCTCAAGTACCTTAGCATAAAATTCTGTATCTTCTATATATGAGATTTCTTTCGTTTCACGGTTCAAGACGACAGAAGGTGAAATCTGTACGGTTTCCGAATCCGCCATATACAAATTGATGAAATCTTCAAAGGAAAATGTCATTTTTATGTTCTTTTGAGCAGACAACTCCTTCAAAAAATCAACGGTTTTCTGATATCCCGTCAATTCCTCACCTTTGAATTGATCAAGATAGATATTTTTACATAACAAACCGTACTCACTTCGTTGTTTATAGACGCGAGGTACGGCGAAAATCCGATTGTCCTCTGTTTTAGTATTTCCGATGAGGTTGACATGTTCTAAACCTTGAGGATAATAGGCAGGTAATAATTCGGTGATATCAAAAAGCAACCCCTTATCCACATAATCCGTAGATTGCTCTTGCAGGTACAGCAGGTCATAATTCATTCCTGAGGCCCCTATTTCAAATAACCTCCGGTGATATTCCAACTGTGGAATTTCATCAATTTGAAGTTGATATAAATCACCGGTTTGATCTGACAAGTAGTCTTTTGCTTCATAGACATTTGATTCGAATAATTGATTGTTTTCAAATAAGGGAATCAAAATATTGAATTGGGTATACACTTTTTCACCGGTTGTTTGCGGTTGAAATGAACTTTCCTTAGTCAATTCAATATTACTTGATCCGTTAGGTTGCTCAAAATCCCTTTTCCGGTCACAGGCTCCGGTCAGCAAAAGCTGTAGGGATAAAATGATTACAAATAGAATTTTTAGTGTCTTTTTCATTTAAATTGTTGTTCAATCGGATTATTTGTCTTCGTAAGCTGCAATGACATCCACCTCCATGGAAAAATCCATGGGTAGCTTTCCGGCTTGAATGGTAGTTCTTGCCGGATAATCCGGTCCGAAATATCCTTTATAAATTTCGTTTACTTTGGCAAAATCATTGATGTCCTTTAAATACAAAGTTACTTTAATTGCTTCATTCATGCTTGATCCGAGCTCTTCCAATATAATTTTCACATTGTTGAACATGGTATGCGCCTGCTCTTCAATGGAAGATGCCGTCATTTTATTCGTCACGGGATCGATAGGCCCCATACCCGATACATATACAACACCGTTGTGGATGACAGCAGTTGAATAAGGACCAATCGACTTAGGACCCTTTTTAGTCATAAACGTTTTCTTTTTCATTGTTTTCCTCCCTTATATTAAGGTTCGTTACACGAATTCATTTTAACACGACGGCAATTCCTAGGCAATAGCGTATTTCTAGCAGCATCATATAGAAAGAGGGAGAAAATGTTTTCATTTTCCCCCTCTTCATAACGGTTACTTATTATTAGTCACGCTATTTTGGTTTCTTAGGTATATTTCCTCATT
>CALCRE010000154.1 GCA_937894465.1 uncultured Clostridia bacterium | reverse complement strand
AGAGGGTACCTTTGTTTTCAAAGTTCATATAACTTGATTACAGGAATGCTCGTATCATTTTAAATATGGCTATACCGTTGTATAATGCCGTGTATATTACCAAATCAGAATTCATTGGAAGTTCAAAGGTACTGTGATATAATAAAAACAAAACAATTGGTAAAAGGTGTGAATATGCAAGTAACCGAAATAAGGGGGATAAAAATCTCCAAGCTGGTGTTAGGCACGGTGCAATTGGGCATTCCTTACGGCATTGCTAACAAAGGCGGGTTGCCGGACATGGATGCCCGGTTTGAAATTATACAAGAGGCGATCGACGGTGGAGTCAACACATTAGACACAGCGGCAGCTTACGGTGAATCGGAAAAAATCATCGGATTTTTCAATCGTGGAAGAGTATGTGCCGATATTCCTCAAGTAGTCACCAAAGTATCCGGAATTCAACCGGAGATGAGTGACAAAGAGGTTTTTGATTATGTAATCAATTCGGTTAACCGATCATGTGAGCTCCTTTATTTAGATACCGTTCCCATTGTTTTGCTGCATAGCTACAATGAATGGAAAAACGGGGGAAAAGCAGCGGTTAGAGCGTTGCAACACTTAAAGGATACGGGGAAAATATTGAATGCCGGAATTTCGATTTATGGATCGGATGATGTAGAAAGTGTGTTGGATCAACCGGTTTTTGAAGCGATTCAAGTTCCCATGAGTATTTTTGATCAACGATTAATCAATTCCGGTGCTTTGGAGAGATTGCAAGAAAGGCAAATAATCGTTTTTGTAAGAAGCGTCTATTTGCAAGGATTAATGTTTTTAAACCCAAATGAGTTAACCGGAAATTTGGTCAAGGCAAAGTCCTACATACAAAAGCTTCTTTTCATATGTGAAAGGGAGGGAAGAAGTGTGGCGGAGTTAGCGTTAGCCTTTATTCGGGATCAAAAAGGTGTGACGGGATTGGTATTAGGTTGTGAAACGAAAAATCAAATCAGGCAAAACATCGAATTATTCGATTCGCCGCCACTTTCAAACAGTTTGATTGATGAAATCAAAGACTGTTTCAGCGACATACCTGATGAGGTGACAGACCCGAGAACATGGGTTAAATGAGGATTTGGAGGTTTAAGATCAGGTGGCTACCAAGAAAAAGGTCAGCAATAGCAACAAGAAGACAAAAGGAACAAAAAGGCATTTAAAGCTTGCCCAAAAAAAAGTCGTTCACCAAAAGACTGCGGCGCAACAACAAAAAGACAATAAAATCAGGAGGGACATTATTGCCGTTTTGGTATTGATGACCGGAATCCTTCTTTTTGTCGGTTTGTATATGCAAGAAAAAGTCGGTATCTTCGGTGACTTCACAGCCCAGTTTTTAGGCGGTTTATTCGGATGGCCTGCAGTGATCTTGCCTATTCTCCTAATTGTATACGCCCTTCGAACATTATTTTCAAGGAATCCGGATGCAAGCTTAAGCGGTTTGGTTCTTTTTATTATATTTATCATGCTGTTGTCCGCTATGGTGCAAACATCCTATTACGCTTCGCACCAAGACGAGTTTATCAATATGTCTTTCGGCACTAAAATCAACCAATTCTATAACAACGGGGTTCATTTGGCCGGAGGGGGTGCTATCGGTGCATTGGTGTCCATGCCTTTGATATCGGTTTTTCAAGTGTTCGGAACCATTGTAGTGCTTACAGCACTTCTTTTGATTACCGTCATCTATATCACTGATATGACTATCAGTGAATTTTTTCAAGTGGTGTTCGGTTTGATCAAGCAAGGTTTTATTAAGTTGGCAGAATCCATGCGTAATGCCTGCGATCATCGCAGAGAGCGAATACAAACTGCAAGAATAGAAAAAGCAAAGGTCGTTGAAATACCCAGACTAGAAGGGTTTGATAAACCTGAAGAAAAGCTCAAACCGGTTGATAAGTCCAAACCCGAAGGAAAAGGATTTTTTAATATCAATTTGCTGGACAGTATTAAAAGCTCCGATTACCCGGAAGAAATACAAGAAAAGGAAACGCAGGTTCAACCGGTTATCCACCGTACAGAGGAAAAGCCGAAACCTGTTGTAACACCTGTAAAGGCGGAAAAATCGGAAAAACCGGCCAAAGCGCCCAATATCGATATGAAACTTACGGAAAAGGATCAACAAGAGCTGAACAAACAATTATCTGTAGGCTCCCATGGGACTTACTATCAATATGAATACCCCAAAGCGTCCTTGTTGATGGATCCTCCTGCTCCTAAAAAAGATAAGGATGAAAAGGATGTTACATTGATGCAGGCCAACAAGCTGATTGAAACATTAAAAAGCTTCGGTGTGGAAGCAACGGTTTCTACCATTACAAAAGGCCCTGCCATTATTCGTTATGAATTAAAACCGGAAGTGGGAGTACGTGCAAAACGGTTTACCGACTTGGCCGACGACATCGCTTTGAATTTGGCTGCCCGTTCGGTGAGAGTGGAGGCACCCATTCCCGGAAAAGATGCTGTGGGAATCGAAATTCCCAAACAACGGGTGACTACAGTATACTTTAAAGAATTGATCACCTCTCCCGAATTTATCAAACACCCTAGCAAAGTCGCCATGGTGTTAGGAAAGGACATTACCGGAAACGTGATCGTAACGGATATTGCCAAAATGCCCCACCTTTTGGTGGCAGGTGCCACCGGTTCGGGAAAAAGTGTTTGTATTAACAGTTTAATCATGAGCATTTTATTTAAATCATCTCCGGATGAAGTCCGGCTTTTGATGATCGACCCGAAAATGGTGGAGTTGTCGCGATACAACGGAATTCCCCATTTGTTAATCCCGGTGGTGACCGATCCTAAAAAGGCAGCCGGAGCATTACGTTGGGTGGTTCAAGAAATGCTGGATCGATACAACTTGTTCTATTCAAACAAAGTTGTGGATATTGACAGCTATAACGAGCTCGTCACTCAAAACGGCACCGCAGAGAAAATGCCCTTGATCGTCATTATTATCGACGAGTTGGCCGACTTGATGACTGTTGCCAGAAACGAAGTGGAAGACAGCATCCAACGTTTGGCTCAAATGGCCAGAGCGGCCGGTATGCACTTGGTCATTGCTACTCAAAGGCCTTCGGTCAACGTTATTACCGGGGTAATAAAAGCCAATATTCCCTCTCGAATTTCTTTTGCCGTATCCAGCCCTCAGGATTCTAGAACCATATTGGACAAAGGTGGTGCGGAAAAATTATTAGGGAAAGGGGATATGTTGTATCATCCAATAGGCGAAAACATCCCCATTCGTGTACAAGGCACTTATGTCAGCAATGAAGAAGTTGCAAAAACGGTGGAATTTGTCAAAGCAAGCACACCGGCTGACTATAATGAAGACATCATGGAAAAAATAGAGAATGACAGTGAATCCATCGCACAAGAAAGCGATGCCGGGGATGCCGACGAGTTGTTGAATGAAGCCATTGAATTGGTGATCAGCCAAGGGCAAGCATCCACGTCCTACGTGCAAAGAAAGCTGTCCGTCGGGTACGCCAGAGCGGGAAGAATTATCGACCAAATGGAAGCCAGAGGTATTATCGGCGGATATGAAGGATCCAAACCCAGACAGGTATTGATTTCCAAGGAAGAATGGAATGAAATGAAAATGGCGGATGGATTGCCGTCTGTTAAAGACGTAAATGCAGGTTTGTTCGGAAGAAATTAATTATTTAATATAGGGAAGGTAAGAACGCATATGAGTGCAATGATATTAAACGGAAAAGATTTATCAGTTATTATAAGAGAACAATTAAAAAATGAAGTGGAACAAATGGTCAAAGAAGGAGTTCGTCCCGGCTTGGCAGTGGTTCTTGTAGGCGATGACCCTGCATCGAAAATATATGTCAATAACAAGAAAAAGGCGTGTGAACAAGTAGGCATACAGTCCTTTCAATACTTTTTGGAAGAATCAACTAAAGAAGAAGTCTTGTTGGATTTAATTGTTGAATTGAATAATGATTCGTCGGTTCACGGCATACTGGTTCAATTGCCTTTACCGGATCACATCAGTGAGAAAAAAGTGATTGAGTCCATCGATCCGAAAAAAGATGTGGATTGCTTCCATCCGATGAATACCGGGAAACTGTTTACCGGTTCACCGGTCTTTCTACCTTGCACACCTGCCGGGTGTATGGAACTATTAAAGCTCACCGGTGTTAAACCGGAAGGCAAGGAATGTGTTGTGGTGGGAAGAAGCAATATCGTAGGAAAACCCATGGCTGTGCTGTTGCTGAGGGAAAACGGCACCGTGACCGTGGCACATAGCAGAACGAAAAACTTGAAGGAAGTGACTAAAAGAGCGGACATCTTAGTTGTAGCTGTGGGAAAAGCTCACTTTATTACGGAAGATATGGTCAAACCGGGCGCTGTGGTGCTTGATGTTGGCATGAACCGGTTGGATAACGGCAAATTAGCCGGAGACGTGGATTTTGAAAATGTTCAGCATATTGCTACCGCCATCACTCCGGTACCGGGTGGAGTCGGGCCTATGACCATTACGATGTTATTGAAAAATACCGTCACTGCGGCAAAAAACCAATAGAGCAAAGGAAATAAAATCGAGAATTCAAAAGCAATAAACGAATAAATTAGCTTGACATTCCATTCACATTTTTATTACAATTGAAATGACATATTAGAGATTGTCTGCATATTGACAACTGAATAGGAGGTGGCTTATATATTTAAATATATAATAGGTTTAGTAATAGGTTTAATCATTGCAGTTTTTGCTTCATTGATAGCTTTTAAGAAGGGCATAGAACACAGAAGAAAAGTTGCCGAGGAAGCGATCGGTAGTGCTGAGGAAGAAGCCAAGAGAATTGTTAAGGAAGCCGAACGCCAAGCAGAAGGCAAAAAGAGAGAATACTTGTTGTTAGCGAAGGAAGAAATCCATAAGTCTAAGGTGAATCTGGAAAAGGAAGTTCGTGAAAGAAGAAATGAGCTTACCAGACAGGAAAGAAGATTGATCCAAAAGGAAGAAGCGAACGACAAGAAAACGGAAGATTTAGATGTAAGAAGTTCAGAGCTCGACATTAGGGAAGAAGAAATCAACGAAGCGAAGGTTAATGTTGAACAGATAGAGCAAAGGCAGCTTCAAGAACTCGAAAGAATTTCTGGCTTATCCATCGAAGAAGGAAAACAATTTTTATTGAACTCTCTTGAAAACGAAGTGAAACATGAAAAAGCAATGTTATTGAAAGAGATTGAAGAAAGAACCAAAGAAGAAGCAGACCGTAAAGCGAAAGATATTATCGCTACGGCCATACAAAAATGTGCGGCGGATCATGTATCTGAAACGACCGTGTCGGTTGTAACATTACCCAATGACGAAATGAAGGGCAGAATCATCGGAAGGGAAGGAAGAAATATTCGTACCCTAGAGACACTGACCGGAATAGACATCATCATTGATGATACACCTGAAGCGGTTATATTATCAGGCTTCGACCCGGTACGCAGAGAGGTTGCAAGGATTGCTTTGGAAAAATTGATTGCTGACGGAAGAATTCATCCGGCAAGGATCGAGGAAATGGTAATCAAAGCACAAAAAGAAATCGAAACCATTATTAAAGAAGAAGGCGACAGGGCGACATTTGAAACAGGCGTCCACGGATTGCCCCCTGATGTTATTAAATTAATCGGGAAGTTAAGGTACAGAACGAGCTACGGTCAGAGCGTCTTGAATCACTCAATCGAAGTTTCGCATCTTGCAGGAATTATGGCGGGGGAATTGGGTATCGACATCATGCCGGCGAAGAGAGCGGGCTTGTTGCATGATATTGGAAAAGCAGTGGACCATGAAGTTGAAGGTTCCCATGTTACGATCGGTGCCGACATATTGAGAAAATACAAGGAGAATGACAAAATTATCAATGCTGTCTTGGCGCACCATGGAGATTGTGAACCTACTAGCATTGAAGCTGTACTTATTCAAGCGGCTGATTCCATTTCGGCTGCACGACCCGGCGCTAGAAGAGAAACACTCGAATCCTATATTAAGAGGATTCAAAAACTTGAAGAAATTGCCGAATCCTTTGAAGGCGTAGATAAAGTTTATGCCATTCAAGCCGGCAGAGAAGTTCGTATCATTGTAAAACCTGATGAAGTATCGGATGACGACTTGATCATCAAATCAAGAGACATCGTTAAAAAGATTGAAAACGAATTGGAATATCCGGGACAAATCAAGGTGAACATCATTAGAGAAACAAGGGCGATTGATTACGCCAAATAAGAATTGACATTTAACGGCTACGGAACAACAAATGTTCCGTAGCCGTTTTTAATGTGTCAATTAATCGAACTATATAAAAAACACCGGGTCATAGCCGTATAAGGCTCTACCTTAACCTTTCCGTGGACTCTGCCGGTGTCGAAAGTGAAATAAACAGCCATGTAAGGGCATTACCGGGTACTTCATGTTGAATCACTCCTTTAGAAACATGGATTATATGAATTACATAAGTCTCTTGAATACAATTGCATCCGTTATCATTATGGTTGCTTTGAGTATTTTATCAATATTTCCTCCTGTAATATACCTTTCAATATAAGCTATATAAGATTACTACAGAAAAAAGTACCACAGCCGTTTTTAATTTACTTTGCCGAAATGCCAGAAGACGATATCATTCACGGCAGGTAATAAAGGAGTTCTTCCCTGGCAGGGCACAAACCGGTTGTGTAAGATATATATAGCCTTGGAATGCGTACATGGGTTATAATAACGGTAAACAATTGCGTAAGAACGTGGATTTAATAATGGATGGGGAGCGCAGAGATGAATATATCGGAATTCAGAGAGACAATCAAAACGTACAAAGAGGACGATTTGCGGTTATTGTTATCGGAAATGTATAAAGACATGCCGAAAAAACTTCGTGAGGACAAAGATATCGATGGGATGGTCCGAGATCTCCATGGATATATAAGCCATAGCAAGGGAAAAAAGAAACAGGAAGTTCAAGTGGATTTCAGTTATCTGGAAGCAGATATCGAAGAATTCATTGAGTATGCATACAAGCAATATTATATGGCTCCAAACAGTTATGTTCATAAAAGTGAAAGACCGAAGTGGAGGTTCAAGGTAAAAGCCTTTATCAACCAATTGCAAACAATCCCGGTGGACAGCGAAGACGGTCAAAAAGCGACGGACTTGCTAGGGAAACTGTATAATGTGTTATCCTATGCATGCAATTATTACCTTTTTCGTAGCGATGACCCTTTTGCCTCGGTTGGCATTGTACAAACAACATACCTTGATACCATACTGAAAAGAAAATTGGGCATCGGTATCAACCGGGAATCTGTCAAGTCTTGTATTTCATTCGTGATCAACAGTAATGTTGACCGGGAAACAACGCATATAGACTTGTTTTATGTGTTAATAGGGAATCTGAAAACCCCGGATGCGAAAAGAATGGCTATTGAACAGGCTTTGGTGTTCAAAACAGAGTTGGACAAATCAAAACGGGCGAATAATAGAAATTACGATGATTTTAGCCACAGAGAAAAGGTGAACAATCTAGTGGAAGGTATTGCAGAAATCTATATGATGTTATGCGAATATGATGACGCCATCGCTTATTACAAATCAAACTATGTTTATCATGATCAGGAAATTACATTGTATTGTGTGTTGAGGATGTTATTCAAACATAAATTGAAAGATCTTTGGATTAGAGAATTTGATATTGCAGTGAAAAACGGGATCAAGCCAAGGGAAGGCTTGCAAAATATGTATGAATACATACAGGAGAACGGAAATTTACCGGAATTCATTTATTAAAAAATTTATTAAAAACGAAGAGAGGATATAGTAATGGATGACCATATTAAAAAGGCAACTGCAATAAAGGCCCTTGATGATGCAAAAGCATACACCAAGCAGCTAATGGAAATGAAAGAAAAAGAATTATGGAAAAAAATCAGTATGCCCTGCAACCTTTTGGATCTGTTGAATGGTTTATTGAAAAATGAACTGGAAAAGATTCGTCAAGCGTATAAGCTAGAAGGTTTAAGCGGTTATAAAAAAGGGGAATTGGCATTAGAGCTTGCAAGACAAATTCCTGTTTGCTTTATATACTTTTTACATTCCCTTGATCAAAACAGATATGATCTTATTCAAGCCATCGTGAAGAATAATGGTTTTATAGAGAATCCGCAATTGTCCTTTGAACAGATAGATTTTCTTTTATACCACGGTATTGTCTTTCCCGTTATATATGATGATAAAAAAATGCTGTGCATACCCCCCGAACTAGTGGAATTGTTTATAAATCAAGATGGCTACGAACTGAAAAGTATGGTTAAGCGAAACACCGAATGGATCAAGTTAACCCACGGAATGATCTATTTTTATGGCGTTGTGAGTATTAAGCTTGCTGTGAAAAAAATACGAGAACTGACCGGTAAAGATGTTGATTACGTAGAGTTTTATCAAGTCATGTCCTCAGCTTGCGATTATTACGGACAAGCCGACAAAATACCGGAAGGATTTAAGAATGATTCGGTCTTTGAATATGAAAAGATTCTTGGAGAACATAACAGAAGACCGGAAGTCGGATATTATCCTTTTACAAAAACTCAATTGCTAAAAGCCGGTGAACCGGATTATGTGGATATGACGCCTGCCATGAGGAAGTTTGTTTTCTTCCTGTCCAATCATTACGAGTTGAATGATGAAGATACGAAGGAAATATCAATGCAATTAATATACATGATCAATTATGGTTCAAATCCCATGGTGCTGATTGAATATCTGCAAAGTTGGTTTGATATATTTTCTTTGGAATTTTTGCGAGAGGTTGCTGAGAAATTAATGGATGTGCATAACGGTACACGTCAATGGGTCTTAAAAGGGTATGCACCTGACGAATTGTTCAAGGATGAAAAGAAATTATTAAAGCCTCTATCTAAAGAACCTTTTCAGTTTGATCCAAAACCGGAGTTAGCCGGTTCCCAAACGAAAAGTAAGACGGGCAGAAATGATTACTGCCCTTGCGGTAGCGGCAAGAAGTACAAGCATTGTTGTGGGAAATAGTGCAAAAGGTTATATATTACAAAATTAAAATTCTCTTCTGTACCTGGTCACAACTGTCACTAATGTTCCGTAGTCGTTTTTAATGTCTTCATTTCCAATCGGCATACCCTGTGATATAATACCGGTATGTTTAGAAAGGGAATTTTCAATGGAAGTATTGTTTATCGGAGATATATTTGCAAAGCAAGGTGTTCAGGCTGTCAAAAAAGGTTTATCCAAGCTTAAAAACGAAATAAAGTGGGATTATTGTATTGCTAATGGGGAAAATGCCGCTGCAGGAAAGGGGATCAACGGAAGAATTGCCGGTGAATTGCACGAAATGGGTGTGGACGGAATCACCATGGGCAATCATGTATGGGCAAGGGAGGAAGTTCTGTATTATATCGATTCAGATATGTTTATTGCAAGACCTGCAAATTACAGTAAGCAAAGCCCCGGGAAGGGATGGTTTTTGTTGAACGGAAAACCCGGTCCTTTGGCTGTAATGAATTTGTCCGGAAGAATATATATGCAACCATGCAATTGTCCTTTTGAAACCTGCGAAGAAGAACTTATAAAGATCAAGGAACTGACTAAAGCGGTGATTGTGGACTTTCACGGAGAAGCCACTTCGGAAAAAACCGCATTTGCCTGGCATTTTGACGGCAGAGTCAGTGCAGTGTTAGGAACCCACACCCATGTTCAAACCGCCGATGAACGAATTCTACCCTTTGGGACGGCATTTATCACTGATGTGGGAATGACAGGACCCGGTGAAGGCATTATCGGGACCGATCGGGACTCTTCCATACAACGATTTGTCACCGGTGTACCCACAAAATTTTCTCCTCAAAAAGGAGAGATGATTTTTAATGCAGTACACATGGAAATAGATCCGAAAAACGGGAAAGCCACCCACATGAACCGATTGAATTTTCCCATAAGCCCGGAATGAGTGGTGGATTGCTTCCTTTTTATATGAGGTACCAATGGAATATAATATAACAAATTTATTGATACATTTTAAAACATTTGAAGGTCTGTCGGATCGTTTTGTTCACTGCTACACCAGAGGATATGATGATTCGGGGAAGGATTTTGATTTTACTCGAAAAAGCAAAGAAGACGATCCGCGTTTTATGGAAAATATTCGGGTTTTAGGAGATCAATTAGGATTTAAGCCCTCCGGCATGGCCATGGTTCTTCAAATGCACACAGATCTTGTCAAAAAAGTGACACATGCAGATACTTTTCAACATGTCTCCTATGATCAATTGGCGGTGTGGGATGCCATGATCACAAATTGCAAAGGTGTGATCCTTGCCACAAAGCATGCTGATTGCGTTCCGGTGTATATGATTGATGTTCAAAATGAAGCAATCGGTTTGGCTCATTCCGGATGGAAGGGCACATTGAATTTGATTGCACCGAAAACAGCAGAAGCCATGAAGCTTGCATTTCATAGCGATCCTTCCGCTTTATACTGTGTCATCGGCCCTTCCATATGTGCCGATTGCTATGAAATTCAAGAGGATGTATACCGTTTGTTCACTCAGCAAAGTTCTTATGCAAAAGAATATATCAAACAGATCGGTTCTTCTTGGCGATTGGATTTAAAAGGTTTCATCAGAGAATCTTTGATCCGGTCGGGTTTTTCTTCGGATCACATTCAAGTATGCGATCTGTGTACCGGTTGTAACAAGCATATGATGTATTCCCATAGGAAAAGTAAAGGAAACTGCGGAAGGTCTCTTGCAGTGTTGGGAATACGTTCATGAGAAACAAGCAGAGGATTAAGCAACTATTCGCGTATATTTTAATCATCACTCTATTTTTTTCGGTTACGGGATGTATACCTGAAGAAAACGGTTTACCTGCACATGATGACACTGTAGACTTGTCGGAATATATTGATTTATACCCGGAGGAAAAGGAAGCCGTCATACTCTCTTCGGCTCTTATGACTACCGATTTAAATCCTTTGAAGCCATCCGGTGAGAATGATGTGGCATTTTATCAATTATTATATAAAAACATTGTAGATTTAGACGAAAATCAACAATGTATCCCATCTGTGGCATTAGAGTGGAATATTCAAGAGGATTTGAAAACATGGCGATTTGTCATTGCTGACAATATTGAATTTTCTGACGGATCCTTGTTAACCCCTAATGACGTGCTTTTCACCCTCGAGACATTAAAAGGCTACGGTACAAACTCTCCTTACTACTCTGCTGTGAATAATATAAAGAGCATGGAAGTGGATGGCAATACCCTTGTGATAAATTTACACAGTGAAGATATCACATTGCCATGGAA
Organism: uncultured Clostridia bacterium; assembly: GCA_937894465.1. Classification (GTDB taxonomy): domain Bacteria; phylum Bacillota; class Clostridia; order JAAYHZ01; family JAAYHZ01; genus JAAYHZ01. The sequence goes on along the minus strand of CALCRE010000154.1, from coordinate 7,032 downwards.
AATGAACATCCCGGTGTTATCCAAAAAGGCATACGAAAGCTTGGATCAGGAGATTCAATTGACCGGAACCGGTCCTTTTAAGGTGGAATCTATCGATGAGACCGGTGTCACTTTGAAAAAAATCAATCGGGAAAAATTGTTCTATAAAATGCAGTTTGTATCCACGGAAAAAGACGCCATGGAGATCTTGAAACCGGGAAACAACAGCATATCGGTGGTTTCCGCACGGGAAGGGGACTTGTATGAACAGAGGGTGGATTTATACAAGAACACCTACACGGGAAGTGAGTTTGTCTTTATTGCTTTTAATGGTAATGCCCAATATATGAATAAACAGAATATCCGCAATGCCATCTCCTGTTTTTTGAATGTGGAGGATATGGTCAATCAAGTATATGGTGAAACTATGGTAAGAGCCGAGTATCCGGTCCATCCGGACAGCTTTTTGCTTGAGTGGGCCATCGGTGCTATTCATAAATTCGATCCGGAGAATGGAAAAGCCTTGATGAAGCAAGAAAATGTGCCTTTGTACAGTGATGTCTATCAAAAGGTGATCACTGTCACCACCACCGATGCCGAAGGAAACACAACGGTTTCATATCGATACACACCATTGCGTCTTCGCATTTTGGTCAATGCTTATGACCCGCAGAAAATGGAGATTGCCCAAAGGCTTCAGTCGGAACTCGAAGGGGTAGGAATACAAACAGTCATCAATGCACAGTCTTCCGTCAAGGTAAAAGAACTCATCTCCAGAAAAGAGTATGACATCTTGGTGTCCTCCGTCTCTTTGAGCGTGGTGCCGGATCCTTTTGAGATGGGGATGCTTTATCAACCGGGAGATGACAAGATGCTTAATGTATGCAACTTGCCGTCAAAAAATGACCTTACGGCCTTGGGAGAAAAAACTTACAAAGCATCCTCTTTGTCCGGTATGATGGAAGGGTTGAACGATGTGCAAATGTTTGTAAAGAACAATGTCCCCTATATCGGTTTAGGATACAAAAAGGTTTCATGCGTGTATTCAAGAACCATCACAGGTTCTTTCGGAAGGGACACCTTTTCATTTTTCAGGGATCCTGAAACTTGGACTGCAGATAACTTTGAGTATACAGGGGATTGATAATTGATATATAAGATTACTACAGAAAAATGTACTCATTTTTTTGTAGAGAAGTGTGTAATATAATGAACAAGTAAGGAGAAAAGCATGATTTGGTACTTGATTTCGATTTTTGTGGTCGTAATTGACCAACTGACTAAATATGTAATTAAAGAGAATTTGGCCTACGGGGAGAAAATCCCCGTCATAGAAAACTTTCTATATATCACCCATCACACCAATACCGGTGCAGCATGGGGTATTCTCTCGAATGCCACGGTTCTATTGACCGTTTTTTCAGGTTTGATGATATTGCTTATGGCTTTTATCATTCCGAAATTTCATCATAAGCTTTTGAAATGGGCTTTTTGCCTGGTTTTAGGTGGAGCAGCGGGGAACCAGATTGATCGCATGTTTCTCGGGGAAGTCACGGATTTTATCGCCACATTTTTTTGGGGATACAGCTTCCCGGTGTTCAATGTGGCAGACAGTGCCATTGTGATCGGAAGCATTTTGCTATTGATCTATATGTTCTTTTTTTATGACGATGCTGATTTTGCCTTCTTGGATTTTAAGAAGCGTAAGGAGAAGGAAGCATGAAGGAACAAGAATTGTATAAGGATGAAAATATAAATAGTTATAACACCTTTTTGGAGGATGAGTCGGATTATACGGATGAAACCGGCCCGGATCCGGAAGATTCGATTGAGGAAATAACCATTGAGTGCACGGAAGACGCACCTCGTTTGGATGTTTTTTTGACATCCCTTCCCGGGGAGTATTCAAGGGCATACATTAAAAAGCTCATTGTTGAAGATAAAGTTCGGATAAACGGAACGGTTGCTAAAAAAGCAGGCATGCCGGTGAGAAAAGGACAAATGATTACGGTGTTGTTGGAAAAACCGGAATTGCTCACCGCAAGTCCCCAAGACATTGACTTGCCGGTGGTGTACGAAGATGATGACATCATTATTGTGGACAAACCCCGGGGAATGGTGGTGCATCCGGCACCTGGAAATCGTGACAAGACCATGGTCAATGCTTTGATGTTCAAATACCGGGACAAGTTGTCGGATATCAACGGTGTGTTAAGACCCGGCATTGTTCACAGAATTGATAAGGATACCTCCGGATTGCTGGTTGTAGCCAGAAATAATGCTGCGCATCAAAATTTGGCATTGTTGTTTAAGAAGCATGATATAAAAAGAGTGTACACCGGAATTTGCAAAGGCGTATTGCCGGTGGATAAAGGGATCATAAAAGCTGCCATCGGAAGACACCCCGGTGATCGCAAAAAAATGGCTGTTGTTAAAACCGGAGGAAAAGAAGCCGTTACAAGGTTTCAAGCAACGGAACGCTTGGATCACTACACCGTTTTTGATGCAGAGCTTGAAACCGGAAGAACCCATCAAATCCGTGTCCATATGGCCTATATCGGTCACCCCATCGCCGGGGATGATGTATACGGCGGAAAAGACGATTTTGGTATTGAACCGGGCCAGATATTACATGCGAAAACATTGGGGTTTGTGCACCCCGGTAACGGATCTTACATGGAATTCCATTCGGAATTGCCGGAATATTTCAATATGGCACTTCAAGAAATCCGAGAAAGGCAAAAAGGATTGTAATGGAGCATATTTTTGAGAGAACTGAAAGACTCATCGGAACTGAGGCTTTGAACATATTAAAAAACAGCAAGGTGTGTGTAGTCGGTGTGGGTGGCGTTGGATCTCACTGCATCGAAGCTTTGGCTCGCAGTGGAGTAGGCCGTTTAGCCATCGTAGATTCTGATGTGGTTGCCCCTTCTAATATCAACAGACAAATCATCGCCCTCCATTCCACAGTGGGAAAAAACAAGGTGGATGTCATGAAGGAGCGGATTTTTGATATCAATCCCAACGCGCAAGTGGAAGCGCTATGCCGATTTATCACAAAAGAGGATCCCCTTGATTTTCTACAAGGCTGTGATTATGTGGTGGATGCGATTGACAATGTTACGGCTAAAATACACATCATCGAATACTGTAAACAAAACAACATCAATATCATCAGTAGTATGGGAACCGGGAACAAGCTAAGACCGGACCTGTTCTACATCGACGATATTAAAAAGACAAGCATTTGTCCCTTGGCCAAAGTGGTGCGAAGGGAATTGAAAAGCAGAAACATAGAAAACGTGAAAGTCCTATGCTCTAAAGAGACTCCGAAGGTAGATCCTTTGTCCGGTTCTGAAAAAAGAACTCCGGCTAGTATCTCCTTTGTTCCTCCGGTGGCAGGATACATGTTAGCGGGAGAAGTCATCAGGGATTTGTGCGGGTTATAGAAACACAGGAGGAAAAGACATGGATTACGGAAGAATTAATATATTCACGGGACATTTCGGAAGCGGAAAAACAGAAACGGCTTTGAATTTTGCCGTTGCTTTATTAAATAAAGGACACAAGACCTATTTGGCGGACATGGACATTGTAAATCCGTATTTTCGGTCGGCGGATGCAAAGGAACGGATGGAAAATTTGGGGATGAAGGTGATCGCTCCTGTGTATGCCAACACGAATGTGGATGTACCGGCTCTGCCTGCCGAAGTCAATAAGGTTTTTGAGAATAAAGAACTTGTTGCGGTGTTGGATATCGGTGGAGACGATTTAGGTGCAAGGGCGGTGGCCACCTACCGAAAGAAAATTTTAAATGAAGACTACAGACATTTTTTCGTGGTGAATGTCAAACGGCCTTTGACGGAGACCGTAGAAGGTATTATAAGATATGTGAATGATATCGAGACAACTTCCGGCGTGAAAGTGACCGGACTTGTCAATAATACGAATTTAATGCAATTTACCACAATCAATGATATAATGGAAGGCAACGAAATCATTCAAAAAGCGGCGCATCAATTGAACATTCCGGTTTCGTTTCACTGCATTATGGAAGACCTTCTGACCGGAGTGGAAACAGAGCAGAAGAACAGTGCTTTGTCGCAACATTTTTTAGAAAAAGAGAAGGAAATAATCCTTCCTATGATAAAATATATTGGAAATATGTGGGGCGTGTAGTTTATGAATTCAAAAATAAAAGACCGGGAAACGGATAAGTTGTTTGAAGGTATTTTGCAATTGAAAACCATAGACGAGTGCTATGCCTTTTTCGAGGATGTGTGTACCATATCTGAAATAAAAGCCATGGCACAGCGGTTTCAAGTGGCCATTATGTTGCATGAAAACTGCAAGTATGCCGAAATTACCGAGAAAACAGGGGCTAGTCCCGCTACGATCAGCAGGGTGAGTCGAAGCTTGAATTACGGTGCAGACGGATATATGACCGTATTGAAAAGGCTGTTAAAAGACTGATCGGTAAAACGGCATCGCCGCATTAATATTCATGAAAAGCAAGGAGATATTGCATGGGTATATTCAGTAAACTGTTTGGAACATACAGTGATCGCGAAATAAAAAGAGTTGAACCGATTGTTGACAAAATAGAAGCCTTGTCCGATGACATGGCTAATTTTAGTGATGATCAATTAAAAGCATTGACCGGCCAATTTAAGGAAAGGCTCCAAAAGGGAGAAACTGTAGATGACCTATTGCCGGAAGCCTTTGCTGCGGTGAGGGAAGTTTCTGACCGTGTTTTGGGCATGCGGCATTTTAGAGTGCAGTTAATCGGCGGAGTCATACTCCATCAGGGGAGAATCGCCGAAATGAAAACAGGAGAAGGTAAGACCCTTGTGGCTACTTTGCCGGTATATTTGAATGCACTGGTTGGAAGAGGCGTCCATGTGGTCACCGTCAACGATTACCTGTCCAAGTGGCAAAGCGAATGGATGGGGAAGGTGTATGAATTTTTGGGCTTGTCGGTGGGTTTGGTTGTTCATGATATGGATCCTCGGGAAAGGCGCAGTGCTTATGAAGCTGATATTACCTATGGAACCAACAATGAATTCGGATTTGATTATCTTCGAGACAATATGGTGCTTTACAAAAAAGATATGGTTCAAAGAGGTCATGAATACGCCATCGTGGATGAGGTGGACAGTATTTTGATTGATGAAGCGCGTACACCTTTGATTATCTCCGGAGCAGGAGAAAAATCCACTGATTTGTACCAAAAGGCAAACGCCTTTGCCATTCGGTTAAAGCCTATTGTGATTAAAGAAACCGATGATAAACAACATGACGATGATGTGGATGCAGACTATATCATCGATGAGAAGGCCAGAACGGTTGCATTGACTGCAAAAGGGGTACAAAAAGCCGAAACATTCTTTGGAGTGGAAAACTTGTCCGACATGGAGAATATGGAGCTGACCCATCATATCAATCAGGCCATCAGAGCACACGGTCTCATGAAAAATGACATTGATTATGTGGTCAAGGATAATGAAATCATCATCGTGGATGAATTCACCGGTCGTTTGATGTACGGCAGAAGGTACAGTTCAGGGTTGCACCAAGCAATTGAAGCAAAAGAAGGGGTGGAGGTCAATCGTGAAAGCAAAACCTTGGCCACCATCACATTCCAAAACTATTTCAGAATGTATAAAAAGCTCTCCGGTATGACCGGAACGGCATTGACCGAGGAAGAGGAATTCCGAGGCATCTACGGATTGGATGTCATTTCCATTCCCACAAACAAGGAAGTCATTCGCGTTGATCACCCGGATGTAGTTTACAAGACTCAAAAAGGAAAATTCGAAGCGGTGACCAATGAAATTATTGCTCGCCATGAAAAAGGACAACCCCTTTTAATCGGAACCATCTCCATAGAAAAATCAGAGCTTTTAAGTGCCATGCTAAGGAAACGAGGTGTTAAGCACCAAGTACTTAACGCCAAGTATCATGACAAGGAAGCTGAAATCGTGGCTCAAGCTGGTAGGTATAAAGCCGTGACCATAGCCACCAACATGGCCGGTCGTGGTACCGACATTGTGTTAGGCGGTAATGCCGAATATCTTGCCAAACAGCAAATGAGAAAAGAAGGCTATGACGATCATCTGATCAGTCAATCCACAGGATTCGATAAAACCGAAGACGCAATTATACTTGAAGCCAGAAGCAAATTCAAGGAGTTATTGGATCGTTTTAAGAAAGAGTTGACGGAAGAAAGAAACAAGGTGTTAGAAGCCGGAGGCCTATGCATCATAGGAACCGAGCGTCACGAATCCCGACGCATTGATAATCAGCTACGAGGCCGTTCCGGAAGGCAGGGGGACGCCGGTGAATCTATTTTCTATATTGCTTTGGATGACGATTTGATGCGGCTGTTCGGACAAGACCGGTTACAAAATATGGTCTCTGCCATGGGGATGGATGACAGCCAGGAATTGCAGCATAAAATGCTTTCAAATGCCATTGAAAAAGCGCAAAAACGTGTGGAAGGTCAAAACTACGCCATCCGTAAAAGTGTCTTGGAATATGACGATGTAATGAACAAACAAAGGGAAGTAATCTATGCCCAAAGAAAGCAAGTATTAGACGGAGAATCCCTGAGAGACAACTTCATTAAAATGATCGAAACTGTGGCGTTGGACATGGTGAATGCGCACTGCTTGAGTGATATTCCGGATGATTGGGACTTAGCGGGCCTTACCAACCGCATTCATGTGATGTTCGGTCTGGACAATTTGATTCAAATTGATAAAATTGATCTGGAGAATATTACGAAAGATGAACTGATTGCTCTTGTGACCGAGGCTGCATTAGCACTTTATCATCAAAAAGAGCAAGAGCTGGCAGAAGAAATGATTCGTGAATTGGAGCGGGTCATCTTGCTGCGGGCAGTGGATAGAAACTGGATGGATCATATTGATGCCATGGATGAATTAAAACGAGGCATTCGTATGCGTGCCTACGCCCAAAGAGATCCGGTGGTGGAATACAAGTTGGAAGGCTTTGATATGTTCGATGAAATGATCCGAACCATCCGTGAAG
>CALCRE010000153.1 GCA_937894465.1 uncultured Clostridia bacterium | reverse complement strand
TACATAGGAAAATCAGTGATAAAGCACATTTCAAAGGAACCCTTATCAATTAAATCAAGGCGTTTGCCTAGTTCCGTACGAATTTGTCCTGCTAGTTTATCAACCAGCTTGGGAACATCACATATGAAGAACAATGTATCATTTTCTTTCAAGTTAAGCATTGAAATCATTTCCTGTTGTTTTTCCGGCGAAAGAAATTTTACGATTGGCCCTTTTAGCTCCATACCGGAAAGTACCGAAATATATCCTAAACCTTTCATTCCTATTTCAATAGCAAAGTCCAACATTTTCTCAAAGAAGGACTTCGGTGAGCTTGCACAATTCGGAGCAACAATCCCTCTGACCGGTTTGTTTCTAAACGGTGCAAAATCCGTACCGTCAAAAAAAGTTGTCAAATCATTAATAATGAGGGGATTTCGTAAATCAGGCTTATCCGATCCATATTTAAGCATGCTTTCTGCATAGGGTATACGTTTAAAAGGTGCGGGGCTCACTCTTTTGTGAGAGAATTTAGAAAATGTTTCATACAGTACCGTTTCCGCTACATCAAACACATCCTCTTGTGTGGCGAAAGACAATTCAAAATCCAACTGATAGAATTCTCCCGGTGAACGGTCTGCTCTTGCATCTTCGTCTCTAAAGCACGGAGCAATCTGAAAATATTTATCAAAACCGGAAACCATCAGAAGCTGTTTAAAAATCTGAGGAGCTTGTGGCAAGGCGTAAAACATCCCATGATGTTTTCTGCTGGGAACAAGGTAGTCTCTTGCTCCTTCCGGTGATGAGGACGTTAAAATGGGTGTTTGTATTTCTGTAAATCCAAGATCCACCATCTTATTTCTCAAAAAGTGTGTAATTTTAGAACGCATGACGATATTTTCGTGAACAACGGGGTTTCGTAAATCTAAAAACCTATATTTTAAGCGAACATCCTCACGAGTCTTGGTTGAATCGTTGATATCAAAGGGAAGTTGAGATGTCGAATAACTTAAAATTATAAGATTGTCGACTTTTAATTCCACTTCGCCGGTTGCAATCTTAGGATTCACCGTATCACTTGATCTCTCATGTAAAGTTCCTTCAACAGAGATAACACACTCCCGTCCAACATCTTTGATCAATGATTCATCATGGATGACAATTTGTGTCACGCCATAATGATCTCTTAAATCAATAAAAATAACCCCTCCATGATCACGTATGGTATCAATCCATCCTGCCAATGTTATTTGTTGATCAATATTGCTCTTTCGCAACTCTCCACAATTATGTGTCCTGTACTTGTTCATTCCATGTCCTCCTGAATCGGAATAAAAAATCCCTCAAAACATTTAATCGTTTTGAGGGACGAGATATTTCATTTTCCCGCGGTGCCACCCACATTGACGCAAAAAGCGCCCAGCTTATAAATTCAAATTTTCATAAGCAGAGTGTTACTCATTCTACTACTTTCTTAATCAGTGCTTCCAGCCCATGGCACTGAATCTCTATTTAAGATTTCCAAGAAGATGAGGTCTCCACCGTTAATAACCAACAGTATATCATAATATTTCAATAATTCAACAACTAATATTTCTAATTGAATATTTTTTTAATATAATATTAGCCTATAAAAGACGAAATATTCATAATTTAAATTTTATAACTTCTTTTCGTACATTGCCAATGTAATTTTACCTTCACTTTGTACTCGTGTTTCACCGGTGTCCACATATCCTGCTTTCTCGTAACAGCGTCTGTTCGCAAGTCTGTCGGCAGGAAAATCCAATGTCCAGCGACGTGCATTAGTAAAAGTTTGCTCACAAAGAAGAATGGCACGTGTGGCAATACCCCTGTTCTGCATTTCAGGCAGGATATATACTCGCGCAAGATAGCACTCACCGGGTAGACCGGTTCGCACCCAAGCAACGATTCCTCCGACTAACACACCGTCTGCAAGAATCTTAAACACTTTACAGTTTGGGCGTTCCAGCCACCTTATAATCTCATCTGTACCTCGAAGGTACGGCGAACCCTCATCCCGGTACTGTTCATATAACTCTCTGAAGGCTTTTTGTTGAATAGCCACCAAAGCTTCCGCATCCGAGGAGATTGCAGGTTGTAATATTACTTCAAATTTTTCTTTCATACTAATCCTCCTTACTGTTTGCATTCATATCTAATAATTCCAGTCCCCGTGTTATTCAATTCAACTTCCAATACATCAGCAAACCGTTGAATGACGGCATTGTCCACATTTTTTTCTTCTTTAGCATAACAAAGTGGTTGCTTTCTGATTTCCACAGTTTTTCGTAATACATCCGCATCAGGGCATAATCCTTCTATTAAAGCCCATTCACCGGCAGCAGTCTTGGAAATGATTTTACCTGTGCGAAGTGTATAAATACCACGTGCAATGTCTAAAAGCCAGCCGACTACAACACCGTGCTCACGTGCCGCCCGAACATGACGAATCACGTCATCACGCATTTGGGCATATGTCGGATAGATCATCTTACTTCGAAGATCCTCCCCGTGAATCAATATACCACTGTCTAGCAGTTCCGCCATTGCGAAACTATTCAAGTATAAAGCTGTCAGTAATGCGTTGACCGCTTGTTCCCCAATAAACTGTTCTATCGTTTTCATTAAGGAAAAAAGCTTCCGCAGAGAGCATTCCCCCCTCGAATAGGCGAAAATACATGTTGCCCGGATAGCGTTCCAACAAGGACTGTCGTAAACCCACCAATTCTTCACTCTGTTGCTCCGTAATCTCATACTCCGTCAGAACAAGGATATCAATATCGCTCCAACCAAGCTTGAAATCATCAAGGGCAACGGAACCGTAAAGATATATAGTCGTTTTATTGTCAGCGAGAATCGTTACGATCTCATCGGCCATGATTTGAATGGCTTCTTTTAAGGTCATAA
>CALCRE010000152.1 GCA_937894465.1 uncultured Clostridia bacterium | reverse complement strand
ACAACTTTGATACCAAGAAGATTAGCAGCATGGAAGGCAGTGCCACACCTGTGGTTGCAATGATCCCTCCTAAAAGCCCCCCCATCTTGTACCCGACAAATGTAGCGGTGTTAACGGCAATGGGACCGGGCGTCATTTCAGCTATCACAATAATATCAGCCAATTGCTCCAATGTCAGCCATGAGTTTTCTGTCACCACTCCTTGAAGCATGGGAATCTTGGCATAACCGGCACCGAAGCTGAATAAACCGATCTTGGCAAATTCCCAAAGCAATTTCAAATAGATCATTCACTCAACTCCTTTTTTACAATTTTTTTGGCCTTATCCGGAAAAAAGCGATTGATCACCATACCGGTCAATGCTCCTAATAAAATCATCACAATAGCGCTGACGTCAAAAACCGTGATCAACACAACGGTGACAATAGCAATCAAAACACCAACAACATCGTTAATGGTGGTTTTCCACATCCTTACAGCTGCTGTGACGATTAAAGCCACCACAACCGGTTGAATCCCCTCCATTGCGGCGTTGATGACAGGACCGGCCTCTAACGTGGTAAACAAGGATGCAATAAGGGTTATGATGATCAATGAAGGCAATATGATCCCGGCGGTTGCAAAAACAGCACCGATTCTTCCGGCAAGCTTGACACCGATACATGTTGCCGTGTTAATTGCAATGGCTCCGGGTACGGTCTGAGATACTGCAAATATGTCCATTAATTCTTCCTTTTTAACCCATCCCTTTTTCTCTATAACCTCCTTTTCAATCATGGGGATCATGGCAAAGCCACCCCCGAAAGTAAAGGAACCAATTTTAAAAAACAAAGCGAATATTTCCAACAAGTATTTGAATGAAGTCTTCTTCAAAGGTTAACCTCCTAGTTAAACAAATATAAGTGGTGCTAATTACCGTTTCGGCTAAAAGTTAGTATGAAACAGTCATTCCCACTCGGTAAATTTCAATTACCTAAAGATTACTATATCACCTTTTAACCATTATGGCAATAAGTAATTCTATTGTTTACGAAAACTTAACATAAATTCGAATAAGATCTTCAAACAACCAAAAGGTGGATTTGAAAAATGCAAATCCACCTTTTTAATCCTTTTATAGGTTATATATTCTTTTTTTCAGTATCCCTCGTTAAAATCCACTACATTGTGCATAGACTCTCTTGCCTGATACTTTTCCAAGTTACGATAGAAGATATCAAAGTTCCGATGAATGCTTGTGGGAGACAATCCGGAAGAATGGGATGTAATAATAACATTTGGCATACACCACAAAGGATTGTCTTGGGGCAACGGTTCCGGAGTCGTCACATCCAATCCCGCACCGGCGATTCTTCCTTCATGCAAAGCAACGACTAAAGCATCCTGGTCAATAGCTGATCCGCGTCCTACATTTACGACAAAAGCCGTCTTTTTCAATTTGGCAATCCGTTCTTTTGACAAAAAACCTGTTGTTTTAGGTGTGTTGGGCAAAGCCAAAACAATCGCATCGGATCGCTCTAACAACAAGCCCACATCACTTTCCAAAAGGAGTTCATCTATATAATCCGGTTTTTCCGACAGGGTACGCTTTACTGCTATGGTATAAGCTCCTAATGCTTTGCATCTTTTGGCAACTTCCTTACCGATATCTCCGAAGCCGATGATACCCACAGTAGATCCGAAAAAGTCCCTGACAGGAACAACACTCTTCCAAAGCTTGTTCTCTCCGTTTCTGACATATTGGTGTAAGCCCCTGTTAAAAGCTAAAATGAGGCTGAGGGCATGCTCGGCTATGGGTTTTCCGAATGTTCCACCGGATGTGGTCAACACAATATCCCCTTCTGCATAAACATCCCTTTTGTTGTATCGATCCGCTCCTGCACTGGGAAGATGCAACCACTTCAAATAGGGGGCATCCTTTAACAGCTTAACATCCGGCCAACCATAAATGATTTCCGCCGTTTGAATTTGCTCTTTCGTCACTTCCTTGGCCCTTATAGCAGTCACTTGATATTCCGATGCCAAATGGGATACCTTGTCCAAATCCTCTTGTGAAAACATAAAAGGCGGTGATAACATCATCAATAAATTTTTCTTCAACTGTTCATACCTCTGCTTGTTTTTCATTATCCATTCGATCCAACCGCTCCATTAATCCGTAATATCGGCGGACTACATCCATATCCTCTATCTTTACTCCGGACTGATAAAAATCAATCTGCCCGGTTCCTTCCGGTTTGTTATTGTTTTGTGTAAGAATTCGTTTTAGATTTTTAACCGTTCCCAAATTACCATCTACAATTAAAATATCTTTCGGCAAAAGACGAGCAAACAAATCTTTAAAAAACGGGTAGTGAGTGCAGCCTAACACCACCGCTCCATAGTTCATCATATTTATTCCGGACAAAATGCTTTCCAGATATTCTTGTACTTTAGGAGAATCAAATTGAAACCCTTCTGCGAAACGAACCAGCTTGGGTAAAGGAATATAGTCCACGATATGTCTGTGGTCCACCTTTTTCACCAAATCCTGAAACTTGTCTTCCTTTAAGGATAATTCAGTGGCAAACACCAATACCCTTTTATTCGAATTTCCCATTAATTCAACAGCAGGCTTCACTGCAGGCTCCATTCCGATTACCGGAAAGTCGTATTTGCATCTCAAATCCCCTATGGCTGCGCTGGTGGCAGTATTGCACGCAATGACCAAAGCCTTCAAACCTTTTGACGTCATGAACTCCACTGCATGAAAAACAAGATCTTTCACATATTCCTTGCTTTTTTCACCATAAGGAGCATGAAGAGTATCGGCATAATACAGATAATCCTCATTGGGAATCAATTTTATAGCCTTATGCAATACCGTAATTCCTCCGATGCCGGAATCAAAAAAACCTATTTGCAAATGAACGCCTCCATTTTTAAGTACAGTAATTTTATGAACCTATTTTACACATAACCCGGTCGGTTTGTAAAGGAGACTTATCTTGCGGCTTTGGGATTGTCGATATATAATGAAGGCTGTTCGGTTATTCGTAAAATGACGATAAAGGAAGTTTTTAATTGGGAAACGTTAATACGCAATTTATATTATCCATGCTGATCATCGTTTTGGGGTACTTTGCCAAAAGGATCGGTTTGCTCACGGAAAAAGACGGAGAAGGCATCTCCAAGGTGGTTTTCAACATTTCATTACCTGCATTGGTAATTAAAACCTTTAGCGCCATAACAGTGGAAGCGTCTTTGATATGGCTTCCCGTCATCAATATGTTGTATGGAGCTTTCATTGCATTCTTAGGCTTTCTTCTCATCAAGGACACCGATCGAAAAAGAAGAGGCATGTTGATCTACTTGTTACCCGGCTTTAATGTGGGATTGTTCGCTTACCCGTTGGTGGAAGCAGTTTGGGGACAAAACGCATTGAAATATTTCGGTATGTTCGATATGGGTAACGCCATCATATTGTTCGGCTTGTGCTATATCATAGCCGGGCACTTTTCTTCGGAAACGGAAAAAGCCGATTTTAAATCCATTGCCAAAAAGCTGGTAAAATCCGTCCCTTTGGTTTCATATATTTTGACCCTTACACTTAATTTGACTAATATCGGATTCCCGAAAATCGTCGTAGATGTATGCGACATATTGTCAAAAGCCAATATGCCCTTGTCTTTGCTACTGTTGGGTATCTATTTAAGCTTCACATTCGAAAAAAGCTATTGGAAAGACATCGGTAAAGTACTGGCCACCCGATACATCACCGGAGCCATCATCGGCGGTATCTTGTATTTCATATTACCCTTTGAGCCCTTGTTTAGAACAACTTTGCTCATTGGTATGATTTTACCTATCGGTATGGCGGTGATCCCATATTCCATACAGTTTGATTATGATCGTCGATTCGTGGGTACAACCACAAACCTGACGGTGATCATCAGCTTCGGTTTAATGTGGTTGATCATGTCATTGCTTTCTGTATGACCGGAAACTTCTTGATCTTCTTTTGCAAACCGGCTTTTTTCATGCCTGTTCGAACAGATTCATTTTTCATGAACAAATCCCAAACAAAACCGCTTCGATAGTTTTCAATCATAAGCAAGGAGATTCCTTTGTCGATGCCGATACAATCGGACGCAATCCAAGCTTGATCCCGGTTATAGGCATCCTTGAAGCCATACATTCCCCACAGTCCGGGTTGCTGTGCATAGTGTGCCATAGCAGTCATGGATTCGACGGGAGTAAATACAATGGATCCGATAGCTCCGCAAGGCGGCACGGTTCCGTCGTTTCCGGTGTGGATGGATGAGGTCATTCTAGGAGGACTTCCGTACATGCCGCTGTATCCTGAAGGTCCGTCACATGCCGTCAATCCCCAAGAGCTCGGTCCGAATGTTTTAAATTTGCTTTCATACTCCATGGCGTACAACCTTGCAGCTTTCGTGGCTCTTATGGAGTTTTCCCACCAGTCGATCCCTTCTTGGTCCGTTTTGTTCCTAAGATCAAACCATGCATGGCTAAACTGGTATGTAAAAAGGGCTCCGGTGTAGGAGTAGATAAAAGGCTCTATGTCTTTATAGCCTTCCCGATACCTTTCAAAAGCATAATAGGTGTCAGTGTTTACCGATTTCGGAGAAGCCAATGCTAAAAAGTACATCATTAACTGCTCTGCATAGCTGTCCCAATGCCCGAAGAACCCCGTCTCCTTTGTATATCCCAAGTAGAAGCGGTTACATGACCGATCCAAAAACCATGTCCAATTCATACGTTCATAGATAGCATAAGCTTTTTCCAAAACCAAAGGTCCGAAGAACTCTCCGGCTGAAATTGCACCACATAGCAATATGGCGGAATCGATGTTAGAAACCTCACAGTTCCATATTCTTTTTGCACTGTATAAATCGAGAAAATGATAGAAGAATCCGTTGACGTGTTCTGCATGATTTAAAAGAGTATGTAAAGTCCCCATCGTTCGTTCATAAGCGGCTTGCCAAGAGATCCACCCTCTTCTTACACCGATGGTCAATGCGGTTAAAGCAAAGCCCGTTGCGGCAATGCTGGACACATGAGCATTCGAAGGTGCCCGGTCCCGAACCAAGCCGTATCCGGGGCTACCCGGAATCATATTGGTCTCATTCCGAAAATATTCGAAGCATTTTCTACTTTCAAGATCAAGTAAAACCTCATTATGTACCGGTATCATTAAACTCCCCCGCAAAAATAGTTCACATACCTCAATAATATATATATGAATATTATAAGGGAGGGTGCCTTCCCCGGTCAACGAACATGTTTTACCAATCACAAGAAGATTTTGTTCAGATCAACTTTCAATCCCTCAAATGTAAAAGACTCTGCTGTTTCTGTTGGCCTGTACATTCTGTAATCCTCAACTTCCCCGTCTTTGAACAAGTATATGGTAACATCCTTTTTCAAAGGATTGACGATCCAATACTCCGAAACGCCACAAGACATATATAAATCTGTCTTTTTGAGCATATCCTTTCTCCAGGTGCTCTCGGATAGTATTTCTACAACCAAAGTAGGTGTTCCCATATAATAATCATTTTTGTTTAAATGCTCTTCAAGGTCACAAATCACCATAAGGTCCGGTTGAACAACATTGATATTTTCAGCATCTCTTCTTAGAGTTATATCATACGGTGCCACCATGGGTTTGCACTTTTTACCTTGAAACCAGTTGTAGTATATACCGAACAATTCCGTTAAGGCCGTTTGATGAGCAGTTTTCGGGGAAGTCAAAAGAACTATTTCACCATCGATATATTCATATCGATCTTCTTGCTTACTATCACGGGTAAGCTCCAAAAATTCCTCATAGGTGGCTTTTCTTCCGCCATTTTTGTATGCAACATCCTCTTCATTGATGATTTCTGCGGTGTTCATCCTGCCTATCTTCGCATCAAGAATTGAAACAAGTTTTGCAATCTCTGTTCCGTTTTTTGTTATAGTTATCGGTTCATAGGTACAAAGCATCAGATATTTTCCAAAGTTGTTTTGCAATTCCGTTGAAGTGACTTTCATATAAAACTCCATTCCGCCGCTATCGCTGCGGCACAAATAGTAATGAAATATAGTGTAAATTCCGGGTATAATTCAAGTAAGGCCATTCCCGGCATCAACCTGCTTGTTGCTGATGTGCAGGTGTCGGTCATATGTTTTACGCAGGTGGGAATATCTTTTTTTCAGGTTCACGACATTGTTGTGAGCCCTATTTTCGTGTCTACGGCTATATTTATCTCAAATTTCCTTCTTTCACACTACTCCCTCCTTGTTTAGTTTAGGTAGTTTAGCTATTATAGCTACATAATACAATAACACCACTCTTATGTCAATACATAGAAAAACAAGTAATTCCCATATAGAAATTACTTGTTTTATTATTGTTGCTCATTTACCATTTATATAATTTATTATACTCTTATCAACCCGGGGTTGGTTCCTGTGAGGATTTGCCCTCCGTCCTTTGTCACTAAGAATGTGTTTTCCACACCCACCATTCCCACACCTGCAAACCCTTTTTTAGGTTCTAAGGCGATGACCATGTTTTCTTGAAGGGGTTCATTGAATTTATCGGCAATCACAGGGGGCTCGTCAACCCACAAGCCGATTCCGTGACCTAAGAACTTGACACTGCGTTGACCAAAGCCCATAAAGTTTTTCAAAAACTCCGGATCAAGACTTGCCATAGTTTCGTTGTACAGTTCGGCGGGCGTATTACCGGGCTTTAATCCGGCTGCAATACGATCTTGCACCTGCCGGCATAAATGATGACCTCTTACGGCATCATCCGGCAAAGATCCTCCGAATACATAAGTCATGGTTTTATCGGTATGATAACCTTCATATCCGCAAGCTACATCCACAAACACCAAATCCCCTTTTTTTAATTTACGATCCTTGTTTCCCAAAAAGGGAACCGCAGGATTTAAGCCGTAATTTCCTCCCGGCCCGTCAAAGTAGGTGGGGTAAATGGAGGATTCTCCGAAACAGACATGTCCCATAACCAAACTCACATCATAACCGCCGAAACGAACCGTTCCGTGATGGCCGTTTTGCACCAAAGCTTCATAGAGTTTCAGTGCCAAATCCACTTCACTCATACCTTCTTCCATTAAACCGGGTGCCAGGTCTTCCAAAACATGACGATGAATTTGACCGCAAGTTTTCATTAAATCCACTTCATAGTCACTTTTCACCGAGCGAACGGACAGAATTTGGGCATCCATGGGCTTTAAATTTTTATAAGGAAAATATTTTTTGAACCGTTGTATCACCGACAAAGGAACCGAGTCGGCTTCAATATATAACGTGTCGATGGGGCGGGTGTAATCCCCCATAGCATCTCGATAGCTTTCCATAGGGCGGATATCCGGAAAATTTGATTCGTCGGTTGCCCGGTCAAAGCTACGTCTGACTCTATATACCGGATCACCCTCCCGGGGGATTAACAGCATACCGTCTTGCATGGTTCCGGTAAAATAGTATTGGTTGATCTTACTAAACACCACCCCTATTTCCCAATCAGGTTGTGTTTGGGTCATTTTGGCTTTCAATCGATCCATTCTGGATTTCAATTCAGACAAAGGTACTTTCTTTATATTCATTTCTTTATAATCCTTGTTTTTATTTTGCTTCCCATTATATATGCTCTTACAAACGGGAGCAAGGAGAAAAAAGGTTTCACAACATACCTGCTTTTTCATATATTGATAGTGAATTAATAATTTATAAATATAGATAAAAAGGAGTAATCATATATGCAAATACATGTCGTTCGGGCCGGCGACTCTTTGTGGCAGCTGGCCAACCTTTACCGTGTAACAGTGGACTCCATTGTCCAAACAAACGAATTATCCAATCCCAACCGACTCGTCATCGGACAATCCTTGGTCATTCCCACCCAAGGAGAACTGTATGTGGTCAGGCGAGGTGATACATTGTTCACTATAGCCCGACAATTCGGTATAAGCGTTCAAGACCTCGTGGATTCCAACCAAATCCAAAATCCCGATCAGATTCGTGCAGGAGTGACTTTGTACATACCGCCTAGGACCCATATGGTACAACCGGGAGACACATTGTTTCGCATTGCACAAGAATATGGTGTCACCTTACCGAATCTGCTCAAAGAAAACGGATTGTCTGTAGATGCACAGATCTATCCGGGTGAAGTGATCATTATTCCCCGAAAGTCTCGCCCCTTTATATCCGTCAACGGATACATCTACTTTTTCGGTCAAGAAGCCGTTCCAATTGTGGAGGAAGTAGGGCAATCCCTTACATACCTTGCTCCTTTCGCTTACTTGATTCGAGAGGACGGCTCCCTGGAACCTATCGACGACAACGCTGCAATCCTTACAGCCTATGCACAAAATGTCATCCCCATGATGTCCATCACCAACTTTACATCCACCTTCTTAGGAGAAAACCTTGCCTCACAAGTATTGAACAACCCCGAAACCCGTAATACATTGATCAACAATATTCTTGATATTATGAACGAAAAGGGATATCAAGGTTTGAACGTGGATTTTGAAAACGTATTACCTGCTGACCGCGAAGCCTATAACACATTCTTGCAAGAGGCAACAGACCGTTTGCATGCCCAAGGCTATTTTGTTTCCACCGCCGTAGCCCCAAAAGTAGGACCTACCCAATCAGGATTACTCTATGAAGCACATGATTACGAAGCACACGGGCGAATTGTGGATTTTGTCATTCTCATGACTTATGAATGGGGCTATCGGAAAGGACCGCCTAGAGCCATATCTCCCATTAATGAAATACGTCGGGTGTTAGATTATGCCGTAACGGTGATACCTCGAAACAAAATATATTTCGGATTCCAGATTTATGCCAGGGATTGGATCATTCCTTTTACGGAAGGCTCGGAAGCCAGAACAATCAGCCCGTTGGCGGCGCAAAACCTTGCTATACAGCATAATGCCGCCATTCAATATGATTTGGCTGCACAATCACCATATTTCAGGTATACAGACGCTCAAGGGCAACGTCACGAGGTATGGTTTGAAGACGCACGAAGTGCACAGGCCAAATTTGACATGGTCAAACAATACAATTTAGGTGGCATCAGTTATTGGGCATTAGGATATGATTATCCACAAAATTGGGTTTTATTAGAAGACAACTTTATCATACGGAAATTACTAGGCTAAACCGTATAGCAGCCTTTTCCATGTTTTCCTCCTTATGCGGCCGGTCATTGATCGGTCGCTTTGTTCTTTCTGCGATAAACCAACAACAAAATGGCAAGTACAAAAACAACGGTTTCTATAATTCTTCCGAATCTCATATAACCGGAGAATGAATCGGACAGATCAAATGTATGGGATATGATCCCTGTTTGACCGGAGCCTAATTCCTTTACCACATAGCCGTTTGAAAGAATCAGAGATGAGATTCCGTCAGTGTTTGCTTGAACCACCGGTACATTACAGGAAATAGCCTTGATCACAGGATAGTATCGATGTATATTCTTGTAGATTTCTCCGAATCCGGTATCATTAAATGGCGCTAATATCATCTGTGCTCCGTTTTTCTTCAACCGTTCCACCGTGTCAAAGTTCGTGTCATAGCATATGGATATTCCCATTCTACCATAGGGAGTTTCATAGACTTCAAAGTCTATTCCCGGTTGGAATCTGCTGTCTTCGGAAAAAGGCACCAAATACCTTTTGCGTGTTACCCCCACAACCACCTCCGGATTCAAGAAAATGCAGGAGGAGTATTTGCTGTCTTCTGATTCCGTCCGATAATTACTCTCATTTACCCAGCAAGCGATATAGGCATTCTTTTTCTTTGCATAGTTTCGGATCGATTGTAAAAAAGGTTGGTCGAAATCCTTAGAGGAATCATACATCCCCGTCAAGGATTCCGGAAAAACAAACACATCAGCCTTTTCTTGACCGATGATTTTATTGTAACCTTCCAACAAATTTGCTGAAAGGGCTTCATAATCCTGTTCAAAGTACCCGGTCGGCAAGACCATTCCTTGAACAGCCGCTACCGTGACAGGTTTTGATGCTTTTGGTTGAGATCTTCCTACAAAGTTCGGAATGATGAACAGAATCAACAATCCGGTAAGAATGATCGCCATATGTACCTTGTTGCGGCCGGGAAGGTTTTTTAAGATATCAAAAACCAAAGCACTTAATATACTTAAAAACAGCAATACAAAAAACAAAGTCAAATGTGGCCCGAAAAAAGACGCTGTAGATAACACGGCTGTGTGGTTATAGATGACGGATAATAACGGGATCATATGGATTTGCCGGAGTAAGGGAAGCTTTTGCATTCCGAAATCGAATAGGTAAATCAATAAAGGTAATGCTATGTAATCTCCGATGACGGATTTGAAACATTGTCTTCCCTTCATACCCAACCGTGCAAATAAATCCGGCAAGGTAAGTGCAAGCAAGATGCCTGTGTACCAAGGGAATATTTCATTCCAAACACCAATTCCCAATACAAGGCTGTAGG
The DNA here is from genome assembly GCA_937894465.1 of uncultured Clostridia bacterium. Taxonomy (GTDB): domain Bacteria; phylum Bacillota; class Clostridia; order JAAYHZ01; family JAAYHZ01; genus JAAYHZ01. The sequence continues at coordinate 16,616 of CALCRE010000152.1, read as the reverse complement.
GTATGAAATAATAGAAAAGACCGTAATCCGTCAGCTGCCTTTGGACAGACCGGTACAAGGGGTACATCAAGCCTATGTAAAAAAGAAAATTCAAAGGTGGAAGCCACAAACCGATCATGGTCAAAACACCGGCTAATATGTATAAATAAGCATCCGGTTTCTTTAAAGCACGAAAACGCGGAATCCAAACCCGTTCCCATAAAGAAGCTTTTTCATTCATAAAATCCTCCGAAGACATCATATACTTCCTTGGTAAATTCTTTGTACATTGCATATGCGTGTATACCGTCAAAACAATCTACAAGAGATTGATAATACCATCTTTGCTCTTCATAAGGTGCATTGAATTTATCCCACAAACGCTCCCCGATCCGTTGAACATCCTTGCGAAAGCTTCGGATATTGTGGAGCTTGTCGGCACAAGTCACTTGCTTGATTTTAAGATCGGCTTGCGTTTTGAGAAAATCGACGGTGTGCTGTTTTCGATCCCTCCAAGTGACACCCGGGACGTCTCGATTTCCTTCACTGGCTCCTGTCACTAATCGCATCACTTCCTGACCAAACATATCACGGATATCTTCAGCGGTAAGGAAGGTATCTTCGATAGTGTCATGCAAAATTCCGGCCACGATCACGTCCATGCTGCAACCATTCTCAGCTAATATGGCACCTACACACAAAGGGTGGAATATATAGGGAATGCCGGATCCTTTTCTTTTTTGCCCTTCATGGGCTTGGGTAGCTATAGTGATGGCTTTTTCAAGCATGTGGTCGGGCCTTTCTTTCCTCAAAGAATTGACACATTTTCCTCTTGTTTGATCCCCACCAGTATATCAAACTGTCCGCATCAGTTAAATACCATAATTCTATATTCTACATATATTTTATGCACTTTCAGGACAAACTAATCCTGAACAAACAAAAAAGGAGGACATATTGAATGGACGCACCTAGAATGAAAGTAAAATGCAGCGTGGAAAATTGCCATTACAACAAACAACATTTGTGTTTCGCAGATGGTTTGGAGGTTAACGGCAAACACGGCACTACAGCACAAACCAGTGATGATACCATTTGCAAAACATTCATCGAGCACAAATAGTAACACAGGAATCACTATTCTGGAAGTCATATGCGAAAAGGGGGCGAAATTCACCATTCGTCCTCTTTTTTTTATCTTTTTTAATGAAAAAAATACCATAAGTAATCTATACTTATGGTTCATATGAGAATTTTCCAAAGCACCGTTGCCCAATTTTGATCCCTATCTCACGATAGGTGGGTTATCTCATAGAAGATTTTGTCTTCCCCTTCCCGCAATGCGGTTATCTTAAGGCCTGACATACACTCCCAATTTGAAATCCCGTTCAAATTTTGTAGGTTCAAAATATAAGCTTCACGAATGCTCCAGAAAACTTATACTGTTATTATATCACCAAACCTTCTATAGTCAAGTGGTAATTTATTGTTCTATTTCATAATTTCTGATCATTTCTTTGATTTTCTTGTCTGTTTTATTCACACTTGATCTGCGATGAAATCAAGGTCCACGGCCTTTTCCGGGTCTTGAAGGGCCAAAAACAGATCTCCTGTCTTATCCAACCGCTCCTTAATATTCTCCAATGTAAAATCTTCCGGTTGTGCCCCTTGCTTTAATTCCTCCCAAGTAATGGGAGTTGCCACTGTAGCACTTTTTGTTGCTCTTGACGAATAAGGACAAATAATAGTTTTTCCTTGCCACATTTGCAAGTAATCAAAATAAAGTTTGTTTCCTCTTTTTTGAACCATCCGCTCGATGGTAAAGAGTTCCGGATGCTTTTCGCAAAAATACTTGGCGAAAAATTCATTGATGGCTCTAGCCTTATCATAAGTATATTTACCGGCGGTATAGATATAGATTTGAAGGCCGGTAGCTCCGGATGTCTTGACATAGCTTTGAATATTCAAGCTTTCCAACGTTTCATGAACAATCAATGCAGCTTTAGCCACATCTTTGAATGTTTGTCCGGAAGAAGGATCCAAGTCGAACACCAAAGAATCCGGACCGGTACCTTTTTCTTTTTCAAAGGAAGTGTGAAATTCCAGTGCCGCCATATTTCCCAACCATACCAAGGTCTCCAAGTCATTTAACAAGATATATTCATTGCCATTCCATATTGCAGTAGATATGAACGCCGGAGCGTGCTCCGGAATGTTCTTTCTGTAGAAGGATTTGCCTTCTACACCATCCGGGTAACAAATACATGTTAACAAACGATCCTTGGAATAAGGTAATATATACTCGGATAAACCGACCAGTTTTTCAACATACATCAGCTTTGTGATCCCTTTATCTTTCCATAAAAGTTTGTCCATGTTACTGATGGTGATGTTTTGACCGTTGATCTGAACCGAACCGGATTTTTTCTTCATAAATTCTGTTCCTCCAATATGGCATCCTTCGCCGGTGAATCCGAAAATCCCAATAAAACAGGATGCCGCATCACCCCTTCCGAGGTCCACTCCATAAACCGCACCCAACATGTTAAAACAGGCTTGAACCACCAAAGAGGGGAATTAGGCTCGAAATTTTTTAAAGGACTTTGCTCTTGCTTCAATTGCTTTGTAAACTCACAGATCATCTTTTTATCCGATTCCTTCAACCCGGTTGCCACATTGCCGACATAGACAAGGTCACCTTGGTCATATACCCCTAAAATCAATGAATTGGGTAGCCCTTGTTTCAAATAGACACCTAAGACCACTGCCAATAAAATCTTTTGGTTTTTAGTCTTGAACCAACTGTCATGCTTTTTACCGCTTATATAAGCACTGTTTTGATCCTTTGACACAATTCCTTCATAGTTTTTCTCCTTGGTAAAATCAAATAAGGCGACACCATCAGAAAAGTCATCGGTAACAATGATATTTTGATCCGGAGTAAAAGCTGAGCGCAATTGCTCCAATCGCTCCGTCAAAGGCTGTTTTCTCATATCCCACCCGTCAAAGACCATACAATCAAACAAAATGTATCGAACAGGATACTGTTTGACATATAAATTTAAATTTTGTCTGCTCTTGATCCGGTCACGTTTTAGCACGGATTGAAAGCTGGGGTGAAGTCCCTCAAACACCACCAATTCACCGTCTACAACCGCTTCCTTGGTTCTGAGCAACAAAGGGAGTTGTTCCACCTCCGGATAAAAACCGGTCCGTTCCCTTCCGGATTTATTAAAAATCCTTAATTGTCCGTCTTTCATCCAAGTCATTCCCCGTATCCCGTCCCATTTGATTTGATGTATGAAGTTCTCCCTTTGCTCTACTTTTTCGGTGAGGATCGGCTCCATCGGTTCAATTTTTTCCATAACATATTATCCTGTTGTCCTTTTTCGTTTGACCGGTTTCTTTTCGGTTTGTTTGAGACTGGCTTGCAATGCTTCCATAATATCCACCACATTGCTTTGGGGAGCGGAAGGTGCGGACTTGATTTCTTGTCCTTCTATTTTCTTGTGAATCAACTCCAACAAATCCTGCCGATACGTATTAACGTACTTTGCTGGATTAAATTCTTCCGTCAGATTATCAATTAATTGGGTAGCCATATCCATTTCTTTTTTATTGGTGGATTGGTCTGAAGGAACACCGGGTACAAGGGTAATCTCCCGAACCTCGTCCGGATAAAATATGGTTTCCAAAACCATCAGGTTTTTATATACCCTCAAAGCAGCTAAGCTCTCCTTGTTTCGAATGGCTATTTTTGCAATGGCAATTTTACCGGTATCATTCATGGCTTGCCTTAATAAGTTGTATGCTTTATCTCCTGTTTCCCTGGGAGACAAATAATAAGATTTGTCAAAATATATCGGGTCTATTTCCGATAATTGTACAAAGTCCAATATTTCAATGGATCTTCCCTTCTTTTCACCTTCTAATGCTTTCAAGTCATCATCGGAGATGATTACGAATTTACCCGGCTCGTACTCGTAACCTTTGGTAATGTCCTCTTCTTTAATTTCTTTTTTGCATACAGGACAAACCTTTTCATATTTGATAGGTGAATTGCATTCTTTATGCAAATACCTGAACTTTACATCCTTATCTTCGGTGGCGGCGTACATATTCACCGGTATATTCACCAATCCGAAGCTGACCGAACCTTTCCACATCGTATGCATAAAAACCTTTCTCCAATCTATTGATATATCTTACTTGTCCACAGAAAAACGAATACTTTTTTCTGTAGTAATCTTATATCTTAGTTTTTGATTCATTGCGGTTTTTATACAATTTGTCTTTCAATCATTTTCAATTGGATGGTGATGTAGAATTCATTTTTGTTATTATACAATTGGTAAACAATGATATATACACACTTCTCCACAAAAAAATGGGTACATTTTTCCGTAGTAATCTTATATAATAAGTGAAAGGATTGTTTAACTATGAAATGAGATATAAAGGAGATTTGATATGGCACTGGATTTAGAATATAGAAGGCGGATCGAAAAATGGCAAACGTATTTAATGAAACGTATTTACGAACCTGTCAAAATCGTCGACTTGCAAGGATTTAAAACAAAGAAACTTCTCCCCCTTTCGGAATTGGAGTCAAAGCCCTTCGAACTCATGAAAGAAGGTACCCCTTGGGGCGAAAAATGGGAATATTGTTGGTTCAAGACTGCTGTTTCATTGGATGAATCCATGAAAGGAAAACGTATTGTATTTGCCGGGGAGCCCGGAGGAGAATCCTCTGTCTATATAAACGGAAAAAATGTCGGAGCATTCGATCACTTTCACAAGCACATAACGTTAACCGAATGTGCTCAAGGGAATGAAAATTATGAAATACTCATGGAATGCTATGCAGGTCACGGACCGAGGGTATTTGAATCTATACCGGCCCATCCGGGATTTGAAACCGTACCTGAGCCTCCGGAAAATCAAGTCACTGTGGGTCGTTCCACAGTAGGGATCTGGCATGAAGACATCTATCAACTGTGTCTGGACATTCGCTGTTTGTATGAGATCCGAAATAACATGGATCCCACAAGTCTTAGGGTGGTGAAAATTGATAAACTGTTGAAAAAGTTTACACTGACCATTGATTTGGAAATATCTGTCGAACAATTGAATCAAGATTGCAAAGAATTTAGGAAAACAGTCAAGCCTTTAATGGAGGCCAAAAACGGTTCCTCTGCGCCGGCATTTTATTCTATCGGCAATTCCCATATCGATGTGGCTTGGTTGTGGACTTTAGATGAAACGGTCAGGAAGTGCTCCCGTACATTCGGCACCATGCTTTCATTGATGGGTGAATATGAGGACTATAAATTCCTTCAAAGTCAACCTGTTTTGTTCCAAATGGTAAAGGATCATTATCCACAACTCTACGAAAGAATGAAAGAATCCATAAAGAAAGGTCAGTTGATTCCGGAAGGCGCTATGTATGTGGAACCGGATACCAATGTCCCTTGGGGTGAAAGCTTGATTCGTCAATTTGTCCACGGAAAGAGATTCTATAAAGAGGAATTCGGCATTGACAGCAAGCTGTGCTGGCTGCCGGACGTATTCGGTTATTCGGGAGCATTGCCTCAAATTCTCAAAGGGTGCGAAGTGGAATACTTCTCAACTCAAAAAATATTCTGGGCATACAACGGCGGAATGAAGTTTCCATACATCACATTCTGGTGGGAAGGTATCGACGGAAGCAAAGTACTGTCCCATTTTCATACCCGGTACGAATCCCACGCCAATCCGGAAACCGTGATTGCTCGTTGGAAAGACAGAGAGCAAGAAGAAATCGAATCCAGATTGTTTGCCTTCGGATACGGAGACGGAGGAGGCGGACCTACAAGAGATCACCTGGAATTTATAAAAAGGCAAGGGGATTTGGAAGGATCCCCCAAATGCATGATGCGTCACCCGGTTGAATATTTCGAATATTTGAAAACCTCCGAAGAAGGAGTCAACCATACGTATAAAGGGGAGCTGTATTTCCAAGCCCATAGAGGAACATTGACCTCTCAAGCCAAAACAAAAAGGGGAAATCGGAAAAGTGAAATTGCACTGAGGGATGCTGAGATTTACGGCGTTTTCACCAACATTTTAACCGGCAATAACTTTGATCACACGACAGTAGACGCCCAATGGAAATTGCTCTTGTTAAATCAATTTCACGACATCCTGCCCGGCTCTTCCATAGAGCAGGTTCATGTAGAAGCGGAAAGAGACTTTGACAGGATTCTAAGAGAAACAAAAAATATAACCGGTAATTTGCTGAAAATGCTCACTGACAACAACGAGAATTCAGTCACATACTTTAACTCCTTAAGCTTTGATGTGGACACCATTGTGGAGCTACCGGACGGCTTTACCGCTGTTACGGATCAAAACAACATACAAAGGACAGTACAAAAATACAATGATAAATATTATGTACGGGTATCCATTCCCATGTTCGGTTCGGTTTCATTGAAAAAATCCCACCGGGTAAAGGAATCAGATGCATCGGAAGTTCAACGCACTGAGACTTACGTACTGGAGAATACCTTTGTGAGAGTATTGTTCAATGAATACGGAGAAATCACCCATGTGTACGATAAAGTCAATGATCGAATCGTATCGGAGGGAATATGCAATCAAATCAAGATGTACAAAGATGTCCCTACCAATTGGGACAACTGGGATTTGGATTCTTCATACAAGGAAATGCCGGTGGCGTTAGGAGAAAAGGCAACCATCAAGTATGTAAACGGACCTTTGTTCCAAAGCTTGATCATTGAAAGAAAGATCAATCAGTCTGTCTATACCCAAGAAGTGGTTTTAGAAGAAAACAGTCCTCGAATTGACTTTCACACAGTTGTGGATTGGAGGGAAAGCCACAAATTATTGAAGGTCAACTTCCCGGTAAATATTCAAACCGATGAAGCATTAAATGAAATCCAATTTGGCTATTTGAAGCGTCCGAATCACCAATCCAGGCAATATGACCAAGATCGCTTCGAAGTATCCAATCAGAGATGGACAGCCCTGACTGAAGAAAATTACGGCGTAGCAGTGCTCAATGATTGCAAATACGGTGTGAATATGGAAGACAATAGCATCAACCTCACATTGTTAAAATCCGGCTTGGCACCGGACATGAATGCGGACAAAGGAATACAGGAATTTACCTACTCCTTGTATTTTTGGAGCGGTTCATTCATGGATTGTGATTTGATCAAACAAGCCTATGCTTTAAACAGTAAGCCTGCCATGTCCCTCGGAGAGAAACACTTGGATTCACTGATCCGATTCCAATCAAGCAATGTGTTTTTAGATACCGTAAAGCCTGCCGAGGACGGATCAAAGGATATCATTCTTCGATTTTACGAAGCAAAAAAAATGACTTCAAATATCAAGGTTGACCTTAACTTTGATTTTGGTTCTGCCTCCGAAGTCAACATGTTGGAAAATGAGAAAGCATCGGTTGAAACAAACCCCCAAGGTTTTTCATTTACCATCAAACCTTTTGAGATAAAGACATTTAAAGTGTCTATGAAAAATAAGCAATAAAAGAAGGGAGCACAAAATGGGTTCAGAAGTTTTATTCGCCAATACAAGATATGACAAATACGATGTCAATCAAACATTACCTGCCAAATTCGACAGGATCATTGACGCCATGCATATGGAGGATACCGTCAAAGGAAAATGGACCGCCATCAAGATGCACGTCGGACGCAATATGGGGTACTCCACAGTGCACCCGTTATTTGTCAAAAAGCTGGTGGACAAATTAAAATCCTACGGTGCCAAGGTCTTTATTACCGACCAAGTGGTGTCCGGTGCACGAGCAAGAGGATATACCGAGGATTATTTAGGTGTACCGGTTGTGCAGGCATGTGGCGTTGTCAACAAATATTATTACGAAAAACAGGTTGACTTTAAAACCTTTAAAAATGTGGACGTAGCAGGGCACATTCATGACGCTCAAGTCATGATCGACTTTTCCCATGTCAAAGGACATGGAGTTTGCGGATATGGCGGAGCATGTAAAAATATCGCCATGGGCTGTGTCACAGACAGAACAAGACAACAAATTCATGGTTTGGAAGGCGGGTTAGAGTGGAATGAAGAACTGTGCATTCACTGTGAAGAATGCGTCAGCAGTTGCAACCACAATGCAAACAGCTTTAGCAAAGAAATGGAGTATAAAATCAATTATCACCATTGCACCTATTGTCAGCATTGTGTAAAGGTGTGCCCCACCCAAGCCATAAAGCTCGATGCGGGTGAATATGTGGACTTCCAAAAAGGAATGGCCTTGTGTACTGCAGAGGTATTAAAGGGATTCAAGCCCGACCATGTATTCTATATAAACTTTTTAATGGATATAACGGCGTTGTGCGATTGTTGGGGAATGACCACACCCTCATTGGTGCCTGATATCGGCATTATGGCTTCAAAAGATATTGTGGCTATTGAAAGAGCTTCATTGGATGCCATAAAATTTGAAGACTTATTGATCTCCGGTGTTCCCTACGGTATGGAGTTAGGGGATCACGGCCATTTGTTCGAACGCCTCCACGGAAAAAATCCGTTTGTGCAATTAGACGAATTGGAAGCTAGAGGTTTAGGAACTCAACAATACACCATTAAGGAAATCGGCTGAACAAAAAAAGATCCATAAGAAACCGTTTTAATTTAAAGCAGGTCATTCGACCTGCTTTTTGTTATTAATCTAATCAACCTCTTTGTAACACCTTGATGGAGGAGTTTTTTGAATGCTTCTCAACGGATTCCACCTTGACCCGGCCTACCACCACATCTCCTGAGCCTGATATTGAAATATCGGCTTTATCTGTGGTGACACCGGATGCATCCACATCTCCGGAACCTCGAATGGCTATCTCAATGGTTTTCAGAATCCCGGCTTTTATGGTCATATCTCCGGATCCATTGATAGATGCGGCTAAAGACTCGGAACACATAATGCAATCAAAATCTCCCGAACCGTTGATGGTTACCTTGGCGCTGCCTATTTTCCCGCAGCTGATGTCTCCGCTGCCATTGATCTTCCCTTCAAAGGCTCCCATATCCTTTGTTCGGATGGATCCGGAACCGTTAATGGCAAGATTACCATGTTCGAAGGGAACATCCACATGAATATCACCGGATCCGTTAAAGGTCCCTTTTATAACTCTTCCGGTTTCTATTCCTAACAAAATAGTAAGCTTGTTCATACCGTGACTATTTCCATGATCCTGACCGGTTTGCGCATGCTTAATGATCAAAGATTGATCTTTTTTCTCAACTTTCAATCCTGCGATAAAATATGGCGTGCCGGTTGCATTGACATATGTCTTATGATCAGCAGACTGTGCAACAGTAAAGTCAGCAGAATTCAAGGTCAAATCAATGGAGTGGATATGATCATATACCTCATTCAATTGAGTTACGGTATCATCAACCAAACTCAATTGAAGCTTTTCATTGTAATCAAATAAGATTTCACCGGTCCCTTTGTTCACAATGGTCAACAATCGCAGGTCCGCACAGCTTCCGTCTTTGAATAAAACCTTTTCACTCTCAATGGTCTTGATCTCTTTTTCCGAATAACAAGCCGTTCCTTCATACACATGGGTAAGCCTCATGTTTTTACCCCTGCTTTGGGGGAAGACGGAGAAGGGATCCGGTCGGGTACCTTGGGGTTGATCATTGCCGAAAAGTTTTTCCATAGTGGTATTGAGCACAAGGGCTATCTCAGGCAGAATGGTCACATCCGGGAAACTTATTTCGTTTTCCCACTTGGAAACGGCTTGTCCGGTGATGTTTAATTTCTCCGCAAGTTCTTCTTGGGTCAATCCGGCCCTTTTGCGATAAGTCGCGATTCTTTTTCCCAGACCAACTATTTGATACATATTGCTTTTCTCCTTTACATATAGGATCTATATACAATGTATCCCCTTTCTCGTACCGTTACCACATACATCCGGTTGAGCTTTCACCAAATCAACCGGCATAAATCCAACTGTAGGTTGATTCAACTTTCGGTTGGATTTTTAGAACATTTCCTCTAAAGCTCTGGCTGCAGTGTACATGCTGCCTACACCATGAATATAGTAAACAACACGCAAAGTGTCGAATATTTCTTCTTTGCTTGCACCGGCCTCAACAGCTTGTAATGCCAATGATTTCACACCTTCAACGGATCCTTTTGCGGCATCTAAAGCCAAAGCAATTAAAAGCTTTGTTTTCACCGATAAAGCGCCGGCTTTAAAAGCTGTGTTCTTATCAGCCGATATGTGTGTAAATAATTCATGATCGTTTTCCATGATAACATCCAATGGATTCTTGTTCATGATAACCTCCAGATTTTATATTTAATTCATTTGTTATTCTACCATACATTTGTGTTTGAATCCCCATTTTCCCACCATTTATCAAAATTACGTAAAAGCCCGAGTTTACGAATGAACTCGGGCTTTCGAAAAGTTATAAGGGCTTATATGCCGTTTCCCAAAAATTTAAGTTTATTGCCACTTATCAATCAAATATTCTACATATCTTAGCAAATCCTCCTTCGCCTGCTCCGATATTTCATCGGTATGGGCTTCGTTGTTTATGTGCTTCAAAAAATCGTTCAAGCTCTTTATAGCCTGATCGCGCCGACCCTTCGCCTCATGGTGATCGGCTTGTTGTAGAGTATTCATCAGTTGATCGGACAAAGGCTTACCCACTTCTTCGGATTCTATATAGCTTTCGAGCTTCTCTAAAATCCATTCCGGAGTCATCGCCAATACCGTAACCGGACGATTTACAATCGCTTTTTCAAATCGAATCGATATAACGGTGTCCCCTGAATTTTTTGCCGTAACAAGACCGCTGTCTGTTAACTCCAGCACATCGATATTTTCGCTATGCAATACAGTTTTATCCGTCACATCCGTCAATGTTCCGGTTTCATCAAATGCACTTACCAAAACTCGTGCGGATTCTCCTTCCACCATATAATCCGGCAAACCTTGTACTTGAAGAGGGGTGGACTCAAGGTTTTCGATTCGGAAAGTGTGCGTCCCCGTCCATCTGGTTGCCGGGAAGAATTGCATCTGTGACGAACCATCAGGATAAATCATGAATCCCGGTTCATCTTGAATTGCAATGATGGTTTTACCGTTTTGGTTGTAGACACCTTGAATCATATATCCATGGGTTGTACCGTCCGGATGAGTCACAATCATATGTTGTCCTTGGACATTGTCCGGTACATCAACATCGGTGACAAAAGCGTTGGTTGATTCCCCCCTTACTTGACGGTATACACCGATTACATCACCGGTGACAGCGCCTTCTCCGCCGACTTCCAAATCACCGTACTTCAGGCTCGTTCCATCAATTAAATTCATTTTGGTAACAGCACCGTCAACAAGACGAATAAAGCCCTTCTTTCCGTGAAGCGCTATATTTCCAACAACCAAAGCCTGATCTGTTTTCTGTGAGGAACTGAGAATAATGTCTGTAATATTTCCGTATGTAACCATAACTGCAACATCACTGTCTTGACCTTGATCCAGTGTCATCCGCTCCACCTGTTGAATGCATGCGGAGGATCCCGCTGCATAAGGCTCCAACACCGTCACAAATGTGCTCTTTAGATCCGTACCCTCTCGACGTAGTACATACTTGGGCATGGTGTAATCATCTGCCCGGTCGTTGGTGTCAATGTTGCTTACCCTTGTGTTTCGAATGGAGGGCGAACGAGCCAAGAACAATTCATTTTGTCCCGGTTCAAGCAATCCGGTAATCTTTAATCCGCTACGCTCCACTCCACTATCATTAGTCTTCAGGTTCAATGAATAGGTGTTACCTGTAAGTTCAGCTTGTTTGACATCTCGCAAATAAATATACCCATAGTACTCATTTCCTGCTGAACCTTGATCGGTGGATTCCTCAGGTAGAACAACTTCAGTTCCCTCAGGCAATAAGTAAGGGCCATAGTCCGTCAACAACAAGTCTGTTTCAAACAACGCATCCCGATTGGCATCACCGTGAAGCGTATACTCATGGCTTTCTCCACCGGACACCCTGAAGATGTCAATGACATATCCTTCATTTTCTGCTCCATCTTCAAATCCGATGAACCATGGTTGTCTGCTGTACTCATCGACATTCGAGTAGGCGTTGGCCTGACTTGCTTCCATAATTTGCAACGTATCATCCACCTCAATGAAAGACTCCAATCGGCCGCCTTTTTGACTTTCTCCGTTTAATTGCATGTTTTGAGCGTCCACTACAACCGTATTATGTCCCATAGTAGATGATGCCCAATTACGATACTTCGTATATGTATATCCAAGGTCCGGTAACAGCTCCTGCCCATGGCTGTACAATGTCAAATTCAGCGGGTCGTAATGGTTGTGTCCATATTTGGATGTGAATGTCATGTACAGTTGGGATTGATTCACACCTAAACCTTTTACCATACGGGCAATTCCGGAAGCCGGCATCAACAACGACCCTGCGTTCGGATCAGCGGCCCTTTTTCCCCAAGCCCAGGTATCTTGGATTGGTACATACATTCCATCCGGATAGGTCAAGTCTCGCATCAAGTCTTGAGAATCTTGAAGAATCGGGTATTGTGCACCCATATTCAGATTTTCCAATCTTATACCGGTTCTTTGGGAAACAAATCCTTTCGGATCTGTCCATCCGTTCAACAATCCGATCACCGCATTATTACCGTTCACGCTTTGAGTGTGATATGAATATGTAATTTCCTTATAGAATCCGTCAAAGAAGTACTCATTTGCAACAAAAGCCGCCAATCGTTCCATACCTTCATGGACCAAATCAGGACGGTCAATGGCTTTACCCATTTCCACCAACCCGCGCCAAATATGAAAATCCATATTCGTTCTTCTGTTTGAATATGTACGGATAAATTCCACTGACTGCAAGAACATTCCTTCTACTATCTTTTCACGAACATTAACGCCTGTTTGTCGGGACAATTGTTCAAATGCGTCTGTATCCTTGATCAAAGAGTATGCATAGGACAGTTTGTTTACTTGCCCTAAGTCCATAAAGAACCACCAGTCCCACATACCCCCGTAGTAAGGGTAGGGAGGTCCGGCTTCCATGTCAAGAGGCCTGTTGTTCCAAGTATGATCATATACAGGCACATAACCTTCGTACACTTGAGCGAATTTAAGAAGAACCCGAGCTGCACCGGAAGGATCGCTTGCAGCCAGTGCACCGATTTGATTCAACACATACTGCCTCTGTTTGTACCATATATGAGCGGTGTGGAAGTACCTTTTGCCTTCTGCATCCTCATAATATGGGTATTCAACGACTTCCCCCTTGGCGTTGATTGCCATCAACACTCTGTCCTCCGGATACAACTCATTCGGGTAAGTCAAATTGCTATGTGCACTTGTCAATTGGTCGGGTTTTTCCGGATCCCAATCAAACAATTGATATGGTCTCATATTAGGTTGATCCGGTAAACCGGCCCAAACAATACCCAATTGATCCGGAATCAAGTCAAGCAATTGCTGAACCTTTGCAGAAGGTGGAGTCAGTACAACCCCTATCTTCGGTAGAGTCAACTGCTCAAGATCATTCACCATTCGGTCTCCGGTCCTGATCACATCTTCTCTGTCAAAACTGATCACAGCCATATCGACAATCTGTTCAGAAGTTGAGCCAACGATCATTTCAAGCTGATAACTGCCATCCTCGGATAGAGAAGGATGTGTAAAGTCAATCAACGTTTGCCCGCCTTGTTCAAAGATTGAACCGGGTTCCAAGGGATAAGACGCTCCTGAAGGTGTTCTTAATGTAAGTTGAATGTTATATCCCGAAATATTTGCTTGGTTGGAGGGGATCACAATTTGTTTGCTTGAAAAATCAACATACAATAACTTCAATTCATCGGGATGCCATACACGAAGACCGTTGCCGACTGACCCGGCATAAAGTCTTCCGTAACGACTTTCACTGTTAAGGTTGGTGTGGTACATCATGTTGCCACCACTTGAAGCTTCCCAGAAAGATGATGTTTTTAACGGGAACCAAGAGCTGACAGGAGCTTCATGGACACGATGTCGAATTACATTAAATCCCCATTCTTCACCGGAGATTATTTGAGAAAGATTCAACGAATACACGGGAATGACCACCTCAGCCGTCCAATACCGGTCGTGCACGTCCACTTCAGCTACATAATCCTGCACCAAAATTCGTTTTCCCTCATGACCGGGAGACACGGAACGCCTACCGTAAATCTGCAGTGGCAATAGATAAAATTCCTCGAATTGGCCCGGCAATCGCAAAATCAGCTCAATCATTTCCGATTGTGTATCATCCATTCCATTAAGATCGCCTTTTATACCGAAATACAGATTGTTTTGATCATACAATACTTTGACCTGTGTCTGCAATTCTGCCGGATCGTTCTCGTATATCGTCACAAAGTCACTCAGAGCTGAAACATTGCCCCATGCTTCATCTTGCAATGATCCGTCTAAAGTAATGGGATTTGATGTGGATTCCATGATACCCCACTTGTTTGTTACGATAGGAATTTCCAACGGGATCATTTCTCTTTGGGTCACATAAATAGTCTTACTCACCATAATTTCATTTCCTGCGAACAACATTTTTGCTGTAAGCACGGTTTCTCCAATCTCATGTGCTGTTAATACGCCAAGGTTATTAAGAGATGCGACGGAGGGATTACTGTTTTCCAACCGGATAAGGCCAGAATTGAGTTCAATTGTTTTTCCAGTATCACTCACACCGTTTACAATAACATACATCTGTCGTCCCATATACAATTTTGTTGTATCCACGAAAATCTCCAGACCGGTCAGATTTCCGTCGATTATATAATAAGAGAGTACATGCTCCACCGAAACACCGTCTAATGTGACGGTTGTTTTAATGTCGGCCGAACCCGGTGCAAGTGTTGTCACTTCACCTCCGGGGCTCACCACGAGGATGGATTCATCACTGCTCTCAAATTGAATCGTTGCTGTTTCCAAGTCGGCTGTTTCCATATTGCTCAAAGTACCGGTAATGTTCAGTTGAATTGTATTGCCCACAGGCAAAACAGTCGGTGATGTAACCGAAACGGTTGCTAATTCCGGCAGCATTTGCAATAGGACGAGTTCCGAAGGATACATATACGGTGTATATATGGAATCGCTGATGGTTTTAAGGGTCAAAACTTGGTTGCCCTGACTTAGGTTGATCTTATTCTCCATGATCACAAAGGGCCCGTCTTTTTTCTCGATGCTGTAATAGTTGTACAAACCCATCAGCTGATTATTGAGAATCAATTCGCTTAGTTCGCCTCCCGTTGTAAGGTAACCTCTAAGTTTAACCTTATAGGTCCCGGCTTCTTCAACAGGTAATTGGAAAGAGCGTTGATTGTTAACTGCATTAGAAGGGTTGGTTTGAAGCTGCAGACCGTAGGATGCTTTGATGACTTTCGGCACCACCGTGGAAGGTTTGCCAAGAAGAGTCCATTCTATAGGATTGCCCGGCGCACCGTCTAAACCCACATTACGAAAATCATAACTGAATTCTTTCACCACAATATCCCCGGCTGTTTGAAAGACCTCAATCGAGTGAACATGTTCTTTTATAACAGAGTTCAGCAAAACTATCGTCGTAATTTCCGCAGTACCGGCGGAAAGAGCTGTCACTTCTCCCGTTTGGCTTACTTGAATGACACTCTCGTCACTGCTTTTGTATTGTATCACCGCTTTGTCCAAGCTTACCGGTTCCATGTTGCTCAAAAAGCCGGTTACAGATAATTGACCTGTTTCACCGGACAAAAGCCGGGTTGGTGCTTCCACATCAATATAAGCAAATTCAGGCTCCATCGGAACAAGAATCAATTCACTCGGATACATATAAGGTGTTAGATTGGAATCGCTGATGGTTTTAAAGGTCAACTGATGAGTTCCGGCTGCTAAATTGATCTTTGTGTCCAATTCGACGGTGGGGCCGTTTCCTTTGACAGCTGAATAAAAGTCGTAATGACCTATCAGTTCACCATTGATGAAAATTTCACTTAAACCACCTCCCGTTGATTGATAGCCTCTGAATTTCACTTTGTATGTACCGGCTTCTTCAACGGGTAATTGGAAGGAGCGTTGGTTATTCACCGCATTAGTGGGATTGGTTTGAAGCTGTACACCGTAAGAAGCTTTGATCACTTTCGGTATTTCAGTAGAAGGCTTTCCGAGTAGGATCCATCCTACAGGATCACCTAGTTCACCGTCTAAACCGACATTTCGAAAATCATAGCTAATCTCATTTTCTAAATCTTCAACGACAGCCTGTACGACTGTCCATTGTCCAAGCATGCCAAAAATCAAACACAGGCATAATAACGCAGATAGTTTTCTTTTAAATGCCGAACTCTTGTTGCATAAACTCATTTTACATCCCCCTAAAAAAGTTTGGTAGTCCGTAGCTATTCAATTTTCATACAAATGATACCACTGTTTTCCATGCGGTTCAATCATAATTTCTACTTTTTGTTATTTGTTGTCCTGTTTATTAATATTACCACTTAATTCAATACCAGGGCAATCGCATAAAAAGAATTTAAAAAGCTGAAAAGCCAATGATAGCAAGTA